>JBCDBC010000858.1:0-3302 GCA_039184535.1 Bacteroidota bacterium
GTACCCAAGATCGGACTCGAACCGATACGGACATTTCTGTCCATTGGATTTTAAGTCCAACGTGTCTACCAATTCCACCACTTGGGCTTGTGTGAAAAAAGTGTTTGCAAATGTATAGACTTAGGGGCTATGAGGCAAGGAGATTTTGAAATATCTAAAGAGGCTTAATGAGCTTTATGAGAATTTAAAGGTCCCCTATCATTCTGCAAGGATGGAAGAGAAGGATAGCAGGGCAATACGGCACCCAGCGTAATTCAGGTCAGGAGAAACTATATCGATCAAATTAAAGTAACCGATAAAACGCGAGATACCGGATGACCCATGGGTACACGCCACACAAGCCCTCCGGTATGAAGGATAGAAGAGGGTTTTATTCTTCCTCCGGCTGCTGGAGTAAGCCTCCGGTTAGGCGGATAAGCTCTGTTTCTATTTCTTTCAGGTCTCCTATGGTTTGGTACTTATTGAAGTTGGCTGTGAGGAACTGAGCTTGTATATCCCTAAAGTCGAGAGAATTGATCAGGCCGGACTGGAAGCGCTCTGTGGCTATTTCCAGGTTTAGGTTGGCATTCTCCACGGCAGCCTTTCTAATGTCCAGTGTTTGGAGCAGCTGCTGGTATGTATCAAAGGCTGTCAACAGGTCATTCTCCAGGGTATTTCTCAAGTCTTTCTCCTGCATGTCAGCTATGAAGGTATTGATCTTGGCTACCTCCACCTGCCTGCGGGTTTCATCCCCATTGTAAATGTTGAAGGAGAGGGTCAGGTTAGCAGAGTATTCTAGTACCCCTGTCGTATTCCGTGTTTCTCCATTACTCAATCCGAACCTACCCGTAATATAGCTGGAACTGGCATTTAGGTTCAGGGAGGGAAGCTGCTGGGCTTTGAAAGATTTCAGCTCTCGTGCTCTCAACCTATTGGTCATGAACTGGTTCATGAGGGTCTGGTTATTGGAGAGCATTTTCTTTCTCATGCTACGATATGAAAACTCCTCAAACTCCTCGCTCAGGGTATCTGTCAATGTATATACAGAAGCTATGTCTACTCCCATGAGAAGGTTCAAATTTCTGTAAGCATTGTTGATGTTGATACGTTGGGTGAGCAGATTGGCAGAGTCGGTGAGTACAGCATCCTTGAACTGTAGTAGCTCAAAGGTACCTGTGGCTCCTAGGTCCTTTCTGAACTCTTGATAGGCGAGCCTGTCCTTAGATATGGCTAAAGACTGTAGAAGGGTTTTCTCCTGCTCAGAGGCAACCAGAATGTTGTTATACGCCAGAATGATACCCTGTACCGTATTCTCCACAATGACAGCTGCATTACCGGAGGATAAGTTCTCCAGAAGGTTTAGCTGCTGCTTGTTCGCAAACATGGCCAATCCATCAAATAAAGTCCAGGAAAGATTGGTACTTAGAGTTCCTGTAAGTCTGTTTCTTAGGAAGGAAGCCTGGTTGTCAGTAGTGAAACCAGCTCCGGTAGCATTCACACTGAGGGTAGGCATAGCACCTGCATTTCCCCATGTGTTGTTTTGATAGGCTACCTCTTTTTCCAGTTGAGCGATTCGGATTCCATAATTATTCTTCAGCGCAACATCTATAGCGTCAAGGAGAGAGAGCTTTTCCTGTGCCCGTGTTGCAGTGTTTGTCAGTAGGATTACAAGTATAAACAAGGAATAGCTTATACTCTTATGAATAGACATATGCATCATTTCTTACAAAATACGTTCGAGTTTCTTGTCTTCCAGAATACTGGGTTCGACAGAGGTTCTTCCTGGTAACTTGAGTTTTTCTCCCCATACTAGGCTCCAGAGATACCCTATTCCTACTCTGACGTCATTGGCAATTACGATTAAGGCCGGGAAGACTGTCAGAATGAAAAAGGTTCCCAGTAGCACACCATAGGCAACTGAAATGGCCATAGGTACCAGAAAACGGGCTGTGGTACTTGTGTCTCTGATCAGAGGAAATAGTCCTACCACCGTGGTGAGGGACGTAAGAATAATGGGTCTGAATCGGCTTTTTCCGGCGAAGAAAATTGCGGTGGCTACTTTATGACCGGATTTGAGCAGGCGGTTAAATTTATCCTGAAATACTACGGCATCATTTACTATAACGCCGGAAAGGGCCACAATACCATATGAACTGAGAATTGATAGAGGTTTGGCTTCTATCCAGTGGCCTATTGCTGCCCCTAATATACCTAAAGGAATCATTAATATTATCAAAAACGACTGAGAAAAGGATCTGAACTCCAATGTAATCAGTAAAAAGATCCCAATCAGGAGTAAAGGTACAGCCAGTAAAAATGAGCCCGCAAACCTGTCTCCCTGCCTTGCCTGTCCTTCAAAAGTGGAAATGACAGATGGAAACTGAGCTCGCATTTGTGGAATCAGATTTTCTCTGATATCCTGCAAAATGGGCTGTACAGGGTTTTTAGAATCTGCAAGGTCAGCTTCCACGCGGATTTCTTTAGCACCATTTAAGTGGGTTATGCTCACAACCCCTCTTTCTGTATCATATTCTATCAAATCAGTTAATGGAAATTCTCTTCCATCATCGGTCTTGATCTTCACACCCTCCAGCTCTCCCAGGCTCTTCCTGTTCTCCTCCGGATATCTCACCCAAACCCTCACTTCATCTTCTCCTATCTGAAGTCGCTGTACTTCTTCTCCGAAGAAACCTTGTCTGATCTGGCGAGTGATATCATTATGTGTCAGACCCAGGACGTAAGCCTGAGGTTTAAGCTTCATATTGATCTCCCGCTTTCCAGCAACATTATTATCTGTGATATCCTTAAGGTCTCCTCTTCGGACAAGGGCTTTTTTGATCAGATTCTTAGCGCCTTCCAGCTCCTCCGAATCTCTACTTTTTAAGCTAATGGACACAGGAGAGCCAAAGAAGCGTCTACTTTCTCCCACGGTAAACTGCTCGGCTTCAGGAACAGTCCCTAATTTCTTTCTGAACAGAGCGGTAGCACGAAACTTATCCATGTTTCTTACCTCTTCAGGTAAGAGTTCCACTTTTACTATTCCCGTATGGCTTCCACTTTGTGAAGCAGCAGAACCCAAACTCAGGCGGGTATTGACCACCATTTGTCTCCCATCAGTACGGTCCGCAGAGATTTCTTCACTGATGGCTAGTACTTTCTGCTCCAGGTCTTTCAGGATTCTTTCCGTTTCTGCTTCCCTGGTTCCTGGTGTGAGTACCAGCCCTACGTCAAAATCATTTGAGCGTGAGAAGGAAGGAAAGAAGGTAGTCTTCAGATACTTCCCCTGCACCATCCCCACAAATATCATGATAAGCGCGATAGCA
>JBCDBC010000859.1:0-3294 GCA_039184535.1 Bacteroidota bacterium
ACTCAGGCGCAAAAGGCTGAGGAAAAAGCCATTATGCAAGTGATTACCGACTTTATGCAAGCGGGAGATCAGCAAGATGTGGAAGCGCTAGAGGCTGTTTTAGATGCCCACTATCGTGTGGTTATGAACAGACTATTTGGAAGCTCTGAAGTGGCAGTACTACCTAGAAGTGTATATCTGCAAAAAATAGCTGCTAAGGAATTTGGAGGAGATAAGCGCAAGCTGGACTTCCAGGAATTCCTGATTAACGGAAGTACAGCCAGTGTAAAAGTAAAATCCACCGGAGAAAAAATGTCCATGATGTCTCTGCTCACCCTGGTCCAGGATGATAAAGGGAGTTGGAAAATAGTGGAAGACGCGCCAGTCATCATTCAGTAAATTTTATGATAGTTCCCAATAGAGTAGGGGAGGGAATGGGAATTCCTTCCCCTTTTCTCATAGAAAATGTATACTTAGGAGAATTATCATACACCTATGCAGTACAAGTATGCACCCAATCAGAACTACGAGGATTTTGCCAGTGGGCGAGTACTGTATCATAAGAGCGGCTTAGCTACTTTTCCCGTCAGATTAGCCATAGAAATAGCAGGTCGCTGCCTTCAGTATGTAGATAAGGAGAAGGCGGTCATTTATGATCCAATGTGTGGGGAGGCCTACCTCCTGACTGTGGTTGGGTTCTTTTATGGAGAAAGAATCCATAAAATCTATGGCTCTGATATAAATGTGGAGGCCTTAGCGTTTGCTAGCAAGAACCTGGGTTTACTAACAGCAGAGGGTCTCAATAAACGGGAGAAAGAGTTACAAGAATTGATAAGGCTATACCAAAAGGATTCTCATAAAGAGGCATTGGTGAGTATGGACAATCTTAGAGAAAAGCTTCATACTCCTACACGTACACAGGTATTTCATCAGAATGTATTCCAGCTGGCCATGAATTTGGACCATACTTTCAAGGCAGATATCATTCTGACCGACTTACCTTATGGAAATTTGGTAGACTGGCAGGGAAAGAAAGAAAATGGAATGGAAGTGTTCTACGATGCGCTTAGTAGCAAACTTTCCAAGAATGGAGTTCTGGCCATCATCTCTGATAAAGAGCAAAAATTCCCTCATCTTGGATTCCAGCGGAAAGAGAAATTTATAGTGGGGAAAAGGAAGGTGGAAATTCTCCAGCTAACAAAAGAGGCCATTCATAAAGAACGACCTCTCTAAGGGAACTATACAAGTAAATTGCAACTAGTCTTCTTCATCTATCAACTGGCCTGACAGATTGTATAAGGCTACTTCAGCCTGTTTGATGTTAAATTGATAGGTATTGATTCTATTTCGTGCAGCATTGAGGTTTAATTGGGCTGTACGAATGTCTGTGTAAGTAGCCAGACCTAAGCCCTGCATGTTCTGCATATTCTCAAGATTCTTCTCGAATGAAATAAGATTGCTCCTTTCAATTCTCAATAATTCCAGGGTGTTTTGGTAGATCGCGTAGGCATTCTGCAGCTCTTTCATCAGCTCTCCTTCTACGTCCTTACGTTCCAGATTTCTTTGTTGATAGGTCAGTAAGGCAGTTTGCTTATTGATCTTTCTGGCTCCTCCATCGAAGAGGGTCATGTTTAGCCTGAGCCCCACATTAGGACCGAATGTCCGGTTGGCCTGGAGAAAGTTGGCGTCGTCAGTCAGGTTTACATAGCTGGCATTCACATAGCCCTGGAGCTGTGGGCGATAAGCTACTTTGCTCAATGCTACATCTAGATCTGCCAGCTTAATATTTTGCTGACTAAGTTTGAGAAGCGTACTATTCTCGAATAGGGAGGTGGAAAGTGTTTCCAGGCTCAATTGCTCATTTACCACTACCTCAGTATCCACCTCATATTCCTTACTCAGCTCTACTCCCATCAGTCGATTTAAGTTTCTCCTACTATTGGTTACACTCAGCAACTGACTTCTTAGGCCCGCACTATCAGATTTTAGGTCTACAGATACCTGTAGGCGTTGGAGGCTTCCGGCATTTCCATAGCTTTCATCTGCTGATACTCTTTCCAGTCTTTCCTGACCTACCATTATACTTTGACGAGTGATTTCTACCAGAGACTGCTGTTCCGCTAGTAGTAAGTATGCATTACTCACCTCGCTGATAGTCTGCTCTATGGTTTTGCGTAATTGAAGGACAGCAAGATCATTGGCTGTTCTTAGCTGGTCCAGTCTGTACTTTCCACTTTGGCCATCATAGATATTCATGCTCAACTCTGGACTGATGATGATATCCTGAGAATAGCCGTCTAATTCTATTTCAGAATTGCGGTCCACTGTAGGATCAAATGATAGGGTCTCAATATTGGCATCACTCCAACCCAGTTCGTAGGAGCCGTTTAGGCTAAGGACAGGCCTTCTACCTACCAGGGAAGGATGTACCCTGAGGGTACTGATATCCACATTGTATTGCTGGATTTTGATCTGTTGATTATTCTCAAGGGCCGTTTTTACGGCTTCTTCCAGGCTGAGTGTTTCCTGGCTAAAGCCCTGCTGTAAGTTTAGGAAAGCTAATCCTGCGAGAATTAAGCTATTTATCGTCAATGCTATGTATTTCGATCTATTCATGATGAATTCTCAATGGGTTATTTACTCCTGAATTTGATATTTGAGGGCTTGTACGGCAGGCTCCACTTGTTCGGGACTTGCCTTCTCTCTGTTGAATAAGTTGTGAAGCCCTATTCGGACTCCATTAGACACGTTCAGCAGGGCCGGTAACAATAATAGCACGTTGAATAAACCAAAGCTGAGTCCGTAGGCAATGGCGATGGCCGGGCCTTTCAGGAATTGAGCACCTATGCTGGTGGAAACTATGAGAGGGCCCAGACCCGCTACCGTGGTAATGGTGGTCAGCAGAATGGGCCTAAAGCGAGATTCCGCTGTTTCCCTTAGTGCCTGCTGCCAGTTCACGCCCTCCTGAAGTTTTTGATTGAGGGTAGAAATGAAGACCAGGGAGTTATTCACAAATACCCCGATAAGCGCAATGGTTCCTACGAAGGAGAATATGTTCAGAGAGACTCCCTGAATCAGGTGGCCCAAAATGACGCCAATAAGGGCAAAGGGGAATAAGGAGAATACGATTAAGGCCTGAGAGAAGGAGTTAAAATTCAGAACGATTAATCCGAAGATGAACAACATAATAATAGGACCTGCTAGGGCCATGGTTTCTATCAACTTGAAGGAAGATCTATTCTGCCCTTCAACAGAGTAACCAACTGAGCTATACGTTTCCAAAATTTCAGGGATGACCTCTGCCTCTACTTCTGC
>JBCDBC010000860.1:0-3289 GCA_039184535.1 Bacteroidota bacterium
AGGGCGAATGAACCATACGGTTTAGTAGAAAAACTGTTATTTCATGTCCGTAAACGGAGGGTTCTTCCCAAATTGGGAATAAGTGGACAGTGAAATACATGATTTGAGGGTAGAAAAATCTGATAGCATGATTATAAACCCTCCAGAAATCCTCTATGCGCCAGCTTGTACTGATAGCCATCAGTAAACAGCAAAGGCCACTCTGGATTTCCCCAGAAATCTATGAGCCAGCTTTCACTATCTCTTAGGCCCCAAAAGGTAATCCCAAACTGGAGATCTGGCGGAATGGTCTGAAATACCTCTACTAATTCTTTTATCCTGGCTTCCTGCGCAGCCGCTCTAGCACTAGTCAATGAGCTTATATCTCCTTCTGGATTTACCCTGATGTCTACTTCTGAGAAATGTACTCGTAGGCCTCTATTCACTAGCTCATTTACAGCAGCCTGTATTCTGCTAATCTCAGGGAAGTTATAGGTGATATGTAGTTGTAACCCTACCCCATCTATGGGAATCCCTCTATCCTGAAAATCATCTATCATGGCCAGCATATTATCTAGCTTGGCCTGATCCCAAACCGTACCATAATCATTGTAAAACAGTAGCATGCCAGGATTAGCCTCATGCGCATACTGAAAGCACTTGGCTACATAGTCTGGACCCATCCTCTGGAGAAAAAGCGTTTCACGTGTGCCACCCGTATCATTGAAGGCTTCATTTACCACATCCCAGCTGACTACATCTGTTCCGTACTTATTCACGACAGTCTGGATATAGGTCTTCACGATTTCCTCAAACTCCTCATCAGTACCCGTGAAGTCACCTAGCCAATCAGGAATGGATTGGTGCCAGATTAGGGCATGTCCATGTACCCGAATCCCATTACGTTTTGCGTAGTTTACTAGTGCATCTGAAGGTGTCCAGTTGTAGGAGGTAGGGCCGGTATGGATGATGTTCTGCTTCATCTGATATTCTCCAGTGATGCTATTGAATTCTTTCTCCGTAATCTGGGTATAAGTAGGAAAATCCAGATATCTGACCTGGGTAGCCAAACCCACAGGGAAGGTGGCGGCATCTTTCAAAGTTGTTGTGGGAGCATAGCCTGAACCTGTGGTAGGTGGGTCTGGTGTAGGCGTAGGGGTATCAGCTTCGTCACCGGAATTTGAACAGGCCAGAAAAAATACCAGAATGGAAAGGGCAACAGATAGTCTCATAAATAGCTAGTTTTTCGCTTCTTGTTTAAAGATCCCAAAATCTCCTGCAGATACCTATAAGTCCTTCATGTTTTTAAGGTTTTGAAAGAGACTGATACCCTAATTCCCCTCTTTAAAAAAGAAATTTTCATAAAATCCTGATTTGCAACCGTTCCCGATTCTTTGGGTATGGAAGTTTTCTTAGATGGATGGAAAATCCTTTTTATATTCAAGGAAAGACAAAAAAGGATAGATGAATAAGTGCTTGCTAAACGGCTTAATAGCCCTACTGGTAGTGGGGATGTTTTCCTGCCAATCTAATTCTACATTTAAAAGAGGTGCTACGAATATCTTAGTTATCACCTCAAAAGAGAGTCGGAAATCTCCTATTTCAAAACCTTTCAAAGAGGCCCTGGATTCCGTCAGTGAAAAGTTTCAGGCGGGGATGGATACTCGTAGGTCTGATGAAGAGCTAAACCTGGAATATTTGAAGGATTTCAGTGCAGTGGTTTTTTCCTCCGTAAACCCCAATACTTTCACAGCCACCACTCAAAATGCACTTGAAAGATATGTGCAAGCCGGAGGAGGAGTTATGCTAATTAATGCTTCTGCTTTGGAACCATATACCTGGCCATGGATGAAAAGACTTGGGCAGAAGGAAGTAAGTAAGGAAACCATCGTACAGGCCAGGCAGGAGAATACGGATGCCTACTTCTACAGTAAGCCCTTTGAGGGAGGGCAGGCAGTCCTGGCAAAGCTTAGTCCTGAGGATGTATCTCAGGATGACTTTGCACCATTACTAGAAGAAGCTTTGCGCTACCTCATAGCTTCTAATACCTTTTCTCCAGACAATATTACCCTTCCAGAAGCTCCCGATCCCAGCAGGTTTACCCGTATCATCCTGGATGATAACGATGTAAACGAACCTATGGAGTTAGCTGTCTTACCTGATGGAAAAGTGATCTTCATAGAAAGGCGAGGGAAGATGAAACTATATGATCCCAAGAAAGGGGAAAGCTCCCTCCTACATTTCTTTGATGTATGTACAGAAGGAAACTATGAGGATGGGCTGCTAGGATTAGCCCTAGATCCTAACTTTAGTGAGAATCACTATATCTACCTTTATTATTCACCTCCTTGTGAAACTACAGAGCAATACCTTTCCCGCTTCACCATGGTTGGAACTGATTCTATCAACCTGGCCTCTGAGAAAGTCATGCTGAAAGTGCCTGTCCAAAGAGAAACTTGCTGCCACTCTGGTGGATCAGTTACCTTTGATGAGCAGGGCTATCTATACCTTTCTACGGGAGATAATACCAGTTCCAAAGAATCAGATGGCTTTACGCCTATAGATGAGCGTCCAGGAAGGGGACCCTTTGATGCGCAGAAGTCTTCTTCCAATACACATGATCTGAGAGGCAAAATTCTCCGTATCAAGCCTCATCCTTTTGGGCATTACACTATCCCGGATGGAAATCTCTTCTCCAAAGACGGATCTGAAGGTGCCCCGGAAATTTATGTAATGGGTGCCAGAAACCCCTTCCGAATCTCTGTAGATGACAAGACAGGCTTTGTTTACTGGGGGGATGTGGGACCGGATGTAGCAGCAGATGGTAAATTTGGCCCACAGAGCTATGATGAGTGGAATCAGGCCAGAACTCCTGGCTTTTATGGATGGCCTTATTTCATAGGGAACAATAAGCCTTACTTCGACAGAAATTTTGTAGGGGATAAGATTGGGGCACCCTTTGATCCCATGCAGGTGATCAATAATTCTCCCAATAACAACGGAGCTCAACAGCTACCTGAAGCCAGAGGTGCCTATATCTGGTATCCAAAGGCTCCTTCTACCGACTTTCCCATGCTGGGAGCTGGTTCTAATAGCGCCATGGCTGGCCCTATCTACTATCAGAAGCCTTCCTACAAGGGATCTAATGTTAAATTCCCCAGGTATTTTGAAGGCAAACTGTTCATTTATGAGTGGGCCAGAAGCTGGGTTAAGGTCGTAAGTATGGATGAGGAAGGAGACCTCATGAAGATAGAGGACTTCTTACCTGAAGAAAGATTCGTAAAGCCTATAGAAATGGAGTTTGGGCCTG
>JBCDBC010000861.1:0-3287 GCA_039184535.1 Bacteroidota bacterium
CTTTGGATTACTAAGCACATAGAAATAGATTCCATTGTTGTATGAACTGCCATTAAAGGTGAAGGTATTCTTACCGGTAACTAACTGTACTTTTTCTCTGTACACTTCTCGGCCTGCTAGATCATACACTTTGAAATTATATTTATCGGGTGCCTGGGTTGTGATTTCGAATTGGGTGATGTCCTGAAATGGATTAGGGTGATTCTGAATACTTACAGTTTTAGCCAACTCATTCTTGATGGAAGTAATAGCATCATCTCCCCATTTTCCATTATTGTTAGCCCATTCTTCTACTGGAGGAATCAACTGAATGACATCCCAGTGTTCTATGATCTTGCCAGCTTCCATCCTGAAGAGGTCATAGTAGGCGTATGTCCCTACACTATCTACACCCGTAATATCTGGTCCTTCAGACATCACCAATCCAAAGTTTCCAAGGGTATAGACAAACTTTACATCTGTATAGAAGGTCAGGCCTGTCTGCCCTTCCAAAGTTGCTAGGAAAGCACCGTCAGGTCCTGCTCCTACGCTATGCTGGATGTAGTTATCCAGGTCAAAGTAGGTACGCACATTGGTCCAGTCTCCATCTACAAAAAGGGTTTGGGCCATTTCTTCCAAGAGCATTTGATTGGCATCAGTAGCGGCTGTATCTGACACAGGAGTAACTGCTCCATCTGTTTGGGAGGTACCATCCATGTCATCTACCACATCCCCTAGATTGTCCCAATGCTCTACGATGAGCCCATCCTCAAAACGGAAGACATCAAAGCCTACCTGAGGGGTTCCTCCATTCCAAACACCTCCATATACAGTGTGGGTAATCACGATATCTCCTACAGAGAAGGATCTAGGTGTTGTAGTTGTTACGCCTGAGGGAGTTCCAGTAATAAAGCCTTCCAAAACGGCCTTGGTAGAAGGAACTGAAAGGTTGTGGTTGATATAGGTCTCGTCGCTGATGTAGTCGAGTGCGGCTTGATCGCCTGATTCAAAGGCATCTATAAGGGCAAGTACTTTTTCTTCATTTGTGAGAATAGCATCATCTCCCCACTTTCCGTTAGAGTTAGCCCACTGATCCTGGGGAGGAATGAGCTGGATCACGTCCCAATGTTCTATGATCTTACCAGCTTCCATTCTGAAGAGGTCATAATAGGCGTATGTCCCTACACTATCTACACCCGTAATATCTGGCCCTTCAGACATCACCAATCCGAAGTTCCCGAGGGTATAGACAAACTTCACATCTGTGTAGAAGGTCAAGCCAGTCTGTCCTTCCAAAGTTGCCAGGAAGGCACCGTCTGGTCCTGCTCCTAAGCTGTGCTGGATATAGTTGTCCAGGTCAAAGTAGGTACGCACATTGGTCCAGTCCCCATCTACAAAGAGGGTTTGGGCCATTTCTTCCAGGAGCATCTGATTGGCATCAGTAGCGGCTGTATCAGACACAGGCGTTACTGCTCCATCTGTTTGGGATGTGCCATCCATGTCATCTACCACATCTGCCAGATTATCCCAATGTTCTACGATGAGCCCATCCTCAAAACGGAAGACATCAAAGCCTACCTGAGGCGTTCCTCCATTCCAAACACCTCCATATACAGTATGGGTAATTACGATATCTCCTATGGAGAATGATCTGGGCGTGGTAGTGGTTACGCCTGAAGGAGTTCCAGTAATAAAGCCTTCTAAAACGGCCTTCGTAGAAGGAACTGAAAGGTTGTGGTTGATATAGGTCTCATCACTGATGTAGTCGAGTGCGGCCTGATCACCTGTTTCAAAGGCTGCGATTAAGGCAAGTACCTTTTCCTCGTTGGTTTGCCCTTGTAAGGGGTTCCAGAATAAGCAAAGAATGATTGTGCTTAGGGTAAAAAATGCGGGTGTTTTCATCGAGTTTGAATTTGAATACACATTCAATTCAAAGCTCAGGATTGTTCTTATTTTGGAAAAGGTAGAAACAGGAGAGATGACTGTAAAAACGGGAACCTATACATAATCCTGTCGGAAAGCCTCAGGTGTACTCCCGGTAGATCTCTTGAAGTACTTGAAGAAGTTAGTGGGTTCATCGAAGCCAGAGGTATAGGCGATTTCCTTTACTGATAGGTTGGAATTGATGAGCAGTCTTTTGATCTGAAGAATGAGGGTCTCATCTATGAAGGTCTTGGCAGGTTTATGGACAGCGGTCTGTACGATCTTATTGAGCTTTTTGGTAGAAACCCCTAATTGCAGCGCATAATCGCCTACTTTCTTGGTCAGGAAGCAGTTTTTCTCCACCAGATTCTGGAATTCTATAAACTCCTGTACGTAATGCTTGGACAGATCTGGGGCTTGTTCGCGTGATTTATGTCGGTATAATTTGGTGAGAAGTATATGGAGAAAGGAGCGTAGAATTCCGGCAGAATTTTCATCTTTAGCGGCCAAGTATTCCTTTTCCATGTAGGAGGTCAGGTGCATGATGTCCGGAAATCCCGCTTCGTCCACCTGTACTTTTGGGGAGGCCAGGGCTTCATTAAACAGTCGGAAAGACTTTACCGCATCATTATTTTGGAGAAAACTCAGGATAAAATCTTCCGTGAATACGATCAGATAGCCTTGGGTACTAGTCGAAGGAAAAAACTTATGAACCTGGTCTTTTCTGATAGTGAGGACCGTGCCTTGGGTGTAGGGATAGTCGGTGAAGTCTATGGTATGAAAGCCTTCTCCGGCAGTAAAAATCATAAGCACATGGAAGTTGACTATATGCAGTTTCGTAGGGTCATGATCTATGGCACGATGGAAGATGTCTTCTATTTTGACAATGTCAAAATGAGAGGCAGGAAGGGTAGTATTGGTAAAACTGATTCTCTTAATTTCCTCCATAGAAGCCCTTTTGCACGAATTTACTCAAAAATGAGAATAAGTGTGTTCGGAGGAGACGGATGGGGGTGGGGGATATTTGAAAGATACCATTCAGGAGTATGTATAAATTGCATTGTCCTTAAATGCCTTAAAATACATACATCGGCTCATTGAGAAATGATATCAATTAGTTCTTAAAATTGGATAGATATTTTGGGGATGGTACAGATTTAAGTAATTATATTCATTATATAATTCCATAAAGTATCGACTAAAAACTTAATATCATTTAATGATGTGCGAGTTCCAAAAGATACTCGAATTGTATTTTTTATATCAAAAATTTTTATCCCCATACTCCTTAGAACATGGCTTGGAGATAGATCATTTGTATCACAGGCTGAACCAGAAGATATTACAATTTCTTCCAACTGAGCTAAGTCTATATTCGTATTTAA
>JBCDBC010000862.1:0-3287 GCA_039184535.1 Bacteroidota bacterium
GTAGTACCTGTATTTACAACTATGGCAGAATCTGTAAACACAGAAACAAAGTCCTGTTGGGAGACTGCTTCAGTAGAAAAGAAAGGGCTGTCAAATAGGATGCTCCTTTCTGTAAGAGGAGTTTTAGAAGTGAACTCAAATCCTCTCTTGCCAGATGAAAAACCACTGGCATCATCTATGGCCCCTGTACTTACAGCTGTTTGGCCATTTACAACTCCTCCTACCCAAAGGCCTCCATCAAAAATATGCTCTATACCTGAGTTGACAGGGAACTCACAGGAAGAGAAATTCTCCAGATTAAAGCTGCCTCTGAAACTATTCCCAATGATCCCTAGGTTAGAAATGGTTGCCGCAACATTAGAAACTTCTGTCTGCTTCTCATCATAAATATCTGCTAATTGGGCATAAACATTTAGAATTGAACAGCTAAGTAAAAGTAGGAGAACAAATGACTTTGACTTCATAAGAAGGGAAGAAGATGCGTGTCTGTGGTAAAGCTGCACAAAGTTGAGCATGAAAATTGAATTCTACACAAAAATGCTGTAAGAAAGTAGCAAAAAATTCTACTGATTAATGTGAGAAAAAGGCAAAGAGTCCACGTTAAATCATAAATCTATAATTTTCAGTCAGATGCGGACAGAATACTGGTATTTTCTTCTCCTCGGTCTATTCATTGCTACTTTGGTAGATGCCGTCCAAACAGCCAAAAAAAAGGGTAGAAATCCCTGGAATGCTTTTTTTATTACACTACTTTTCTGGCCAATAGGCTATTTCATCTGGAGAAGGTAGATATGTGCTACATGTCGTTGTTACATGTCGTCTAGCCGTCTTGAAAGCAAGCAAACATTTCGTAACTTGGATACGTTTTAGAAATTCATACTAGTATTTCATCAACAACGAATTATAATATGTATCCAGCAGAAATCGTGGCTCCTATGCGTGCTGAACTTGTTGACGCAGGTGTAAGAGACCTCAAAACAGTAGAAGAGGTAGATGAGGCCATGGCTCAGTCAGGCACTACGCTGGTAGTAGTAAACTCTGTTTGTGGATGTGCTGCAGGGACTATGCGTCCTGGAGTAGTTCATGCTTTAGAGAATGAAGCTAAGCCAGATCATGTAGTAACTGTTTTCGCAGGGGTAGCTTTTGATGCTACCAAGAAAGCCAGAGAGTATATGCTTCCATATCCTCCTTCTTCGCCATCTGTTGCTCTTTTCAAGGATGGTCAACTCGTTCATATGGTAGAAAGACATCATATCGAAGGAAGACCAGCACAGCTGATTTCAGCTAACTTGAGAGCTGCATTTGATGAGTTTTGTAACTAATTAATTGACTCCAGATTCGGGTGAGTACGCTTATTCGGGTCTGGAGTTCTCCTTCTTTATTACCGGGAAAGCAGGCCTCACCACTAACTGCCATTTCTTCCCAAGTTTATATTTGTTTCTTCCCGTATATCTTACACCTAGACCGAGTGTCATAATGCTGGATACGATGATCAGACTCCCCAAATCTGGTGTCTGCTTTTCTATGATACCATTGACCGTAGCTATACCTATCAGGGCGCTACCCCCTGCCATGGTCCCAGCATAAAACATCTTTCTAAAGTATTGCCAGTAATGATCCTCTGAAGGAAAAATAACAGAAATATTCTCCAGGGGTACATAATCCCTGAATACCTGTAAGTCATCTTCATCAGTATTTCCCAGGCTTATACTCTTGACTAAAATCAGATCCTTTTGTGTCACATCCTCAATAAAGCCATGATAAATGGCTCCATCATCATGCACCTGAAACCTAATGAAATCACCTGGTAGGTAATATATGCGCTTGAAACTCTTCCTTTTCTCAAGGGAGAGAACATTCTGAGCGGGGAGAGAATGAAAAAGCAGAGTGAAAGATAGCAAGATACAGCAACTGATCCACTTTCTGTTAATCTGCATAGGCGGCGTTCTTTATGGGAATTAGCAAAATTCCCTACAAGAATTTACCATTATTTGCTAAATAATCTTGCTAAGCTTTTCCTTTTCCTACTATATTTGAGGCCCAATTGTCAAATCTTCATGCGGATGTGGCGGAATTGGTAGACGCGCTAGATTCAGGTTCTAGTGGGGGAAACCCTGTGGAGGTTCGAGTCCTCTCATCCGCACCCTTTCTTCTTTAAACTAAGAAGGTCTCAACTAGCCAGGCTACACTGATTCCAACTAGGTTTCCCAGTCCCAGCCCTATTACCCCTAGCGTCATTCCTAAGGGAACTATTTCACGGTTTTTTAAGGCACTAGCTACAGGTCCTATGAAGGGAGGACCACATACGCCAGCTGCAGTAGTAATGATAGCCGTATCAGCATCTATCTTGAATAGATAACAGAAGAGTGTATGGAAAAGGAGAGCGCCATATACGATGATGGCCATAAATCCTATGAGTTGGGGGACACCTGTTACCAAACTATTCAGATTTACCATAGAACCCGCAGCTACACAGAAAATCAGGAAAAGATATTCTCCACTCTCATAGCTTAAGGGAAGCTTTCTCACGAAAGGTAAAAACGCACTTCCTAATCCCAGTAAGGTGATGCTGATGATCATAAACATATCATTCATCTCCCTGTAAAAGAGAAAGGACATACCTACGCTGATAAGGAGAATTACCAGACTCACGCCCACATTTTTCAAGACCTGTATCCAGATAGGCTGATTAGCACGGGAAGATTGATTGATAGCCTCTTGAGAATCCACAGATTTCTGTAATGAAAAAGCTGGAAGAAACTGACTAAATAATTTCTGGGCCAGGGAAAGCATAAATACCAGATATATGCCACTTAGCATGAGGTCAGTAAGGTTCATCTCTACAAAAATCTGCTTATCCATCCCCAAAGCATGATTTACCGCAGCCAGATTAGGAGTACCTCCTGTATATACCGCCATAGCCATACCCGCTTTTCCCGCTACCTCTGGCATTATATGCTTAAATACACTCACGGCTATTATGGCACTGATGGATAGCCCCACTAAAAAGAAGGCCCAGGATACCAGTGTTTTTCCTGCCAGCTTGAGCCACTTTTCCGGTTGGGCAGAGAAGAGCAACATGGGAATAGCCAGAACCACAGTGATGTTTAGAAACTGATGGCTAGTTCCTTCATGTAGATGGAGGCCGGGAATATTCCCAAACACAATTCCCAGAGCATAACAAAAGAAGGCTGGACTCAGAAAGTCTATGATTTTTACCGTTTTACTCGCCCTCATCAGAAGATAAGGAAGAAAAAGGTATACCAGGACCTGTAGGAGAATGATGA
>JBCDBC010000863.1:0-3282 GCA_039184535.1 Bacteroidota bacterium
AAAAGAAGCTTTCCCACACTGGAGAAAAATTCTCATTCATTTATACAACAATTATGAAAATAATTATTACTTTTATAATTGTTGTATAAATAAGCATCTCTATGAAAGAGTCAAGTTTAGGAGAATTGGAAGAGCTATTGTTGCTGATGGTGGCCGCCATGCATGATGAGGCCTATGGAGTGGGTATACTGGAAGCCCTGGAAAAAAAGGTGAACAGAAAGCTCAGGATTAGTGCTGTCCATATTACCCTCAAACGGATGGAAGACAAGGGCTATGTAACCTCTCGTTTCGGGGGCATTACCTCTCAGCGAGGGGGCCGCCGGAAAAAATTCTACGTCATTACCGCTCTGGGAAAGCGAATGCTTGACCAGCAATACGAGCTGCGAAACTCCCTCTATCGGGAGATCCCTAACATATCTTTTGGCTAGTAGCTACCCTTTTACTCAGTCTTGATCTAACCTATGATGACACTCCTTCCAAAATATGCACTCCGTTTCCTCAGATGGTTCTGCCGGGAAGAGTTCCTGGAAGAAATAGAAGGCGACTTGGTAGAGATGTACGAAAAGCAGCAGGTGCATTCTCCCAGTCTCGCAAAATGGAACTTTATGATCCGCGTGTTATTTCACCTCCATCCGGCCTATATCAAATCCCTTAATACCCTTCATTCTATGACGCTCTTTAACCACTACCTCAAAATCTCCTGGAGAAATCTCCTAAAGGACAAAGGATACTCCTTAATCAATATCAGCGGACTAGGCATAGGTATGGCGGTGGCCTTACTGATCGGTTTATGGATACAATACGAAACCAGCTTTGATACTTTCCATGAGAACATAGACCAAGTTGGGATCCTTCGGAAGCATACCCTATTCAATGAGACAAAAGGTACACAACTGCAGGTACCATTGCCTTTATATGAGCTTCTAAACAATGAGTATCCTGAAGTAAAGCACATCAGCCGTCTAAAGAATCTTTCTGTAAGCCTGCAGGTAGAGGATCGGAAAGCCCGCCAAAGTGGGCAATACGTGGATGCTGACTTTTTGAGTATGTTCTCTTTCCCACTAATTAAGGGAGATCAAGCGTCTGCACTCAAGGATCCCAGCTCCATTATCTTAACTCAGTCCCTGACTGAAAATCTTTTCGGTATGGAGGACCCCATAGGCAAAACGGTAAGAGTTAATGATGCCTTTGATGCTCAGGTAAGTGGAGTAATAGAAGATATCCCGAGCAACTCATTTTTCAGTGAGATTACCTTTTTAGCTCCCTTTGACTTCCTGATGGCGAATAGTGGGTTGCAAAACTTCAAGACCAATTGGGGTGCTAATGTAGTTCTGACCATGTTGGAAGTGAATGAAGGCGTATCTATGAAAGCCTTCTCAGATAAGATCAGTCAGGTCAATAGAGACAAAGATCCACAATCTCAGGAGCAAAAGCTAAGTGTCCAGCCCTTCAGCAAACTTCATCTATTCAATGAATATGAAAACTGGGAGAATGCAGGAGGGAAAATCACCTACGTGCGACTGTTTGGGATAATAGGCATATTGGTCCTCCTCATTGCCTGCATCAACTTTATGAATCTGGCTACAGCTCGCTCAGAAAGGCGGGCCAGGGAAGTGGGCATTCGTAAGGTGATAGGTTCCCTCAGAAAGCAACTCATCCTGCAATTTTTCAGCGAATCCATGATGATCACTCTTCTGGGCTTTCTACTCTCCATGTTAATAGTGATTGTAGGACTCCCGTATATTAAGGATTTAGGTTTTGAGCATATCAGCCTCAATGCTGGCAATGGATATCTCTGGGGGATAGGTTTTGGGATTTGTATTCTCACAGGAATGATAGCGGGAAGCTATCCTGCACTATACCTTTCCTCCTTCCGTCCTGTCAAAATTCTTTCTGGAACCATGAAACATGGGAAAGGCCCAGTGATTTTTCGGAAACTACTGGTCGTATTTCAGTTCGTGATATCTGTAGGACTGATTGTGGGAACCCTGGTAGTTTTCCAGCAGATCCAGTATGGTAAGGATAGGTCCATAGGCTATAATCCTGATAACCTGATTTCCATTCAAGGGACCGAAGATATAAACAGAAACTTTGGTGCGCTGAAACAGGCTTTACTCGGTACGGGTAACATAGATGCAATAACCCGAACTTCCAGCCCTATGACGGAGGTCTACAATAAATGGAGTGATTTCTCATGGGATGGAAAGGATCCTGAAGCTCGTATAGCCATGGAAGTGTTGATGACCGGATGGGATTATGAGAAGACAACTGGGCTTACCTTTACGCAGGGAAGACCATTCTCCCGAGAATTTTCTACCGATTCTAATGCGGTCATTCTCAATGAAACAGCTCTGGAAGTTATTGGCTATGAGAATCCCATTGGGAGGACTATGACATCAGGCGGAAGAGAAAAGATAATCGTAGGAGTAGTGAAAGATGTGCTCATGCAGAATCCTTTTGAGTCAGTGGGGCCGGGTGTGATCATGTTCGTTCCAGATGTTAGTAACAATGTCCTGATCCGTGTAAAAGGAGGCACAGACTTGCAGGAAACCCTGACCTCCATACAGCCCATATTCGAGACCTATAATCCGGGTTCTCCTTTTGAGTATAGCTTCGTAGATGAGGACTTCAATAAGAAGTTTGCCATAGAGAATCAAGTGGGCAAGCTGGCAGGTATTTTCGCTCTTGTGGCCATCTTCATCAGTGCCTTAGGATTATTGGGGTTGGCTTCCTATCTGGCGGAGCGCCGTACAAGGGAGATCGGTATCCGCAAAGTGTTTGGCGCCTCGGTTATCTCTCTTTGGGGCATGCTTTCCAAGGATTTTGTGGCCTTAGTTTTGGTATCCAGCCTGATAGCTACCCCCCTAGCCTACTATGTGATGGATAACTGGCTCCAGCAGTTTGACTACCGCATAGAACTCATATGGTGGATATTCACTGCGGCCGCACTAGGCGCACTGTCTATCACGCTGATTACCGTAAGTTACCAGACAGTAAAGGCAGCTATGAGAACGCCCATACATGCGCTAAGGCAGGAGTAGAAGGGAGAGGGTGGTAGAAATAATCATTCTTACCGCAAATCCCTTCTATTTACTTAACGTCTGTCATCAACTCAGGAATACTATCTTTCATGATCGCGTATTGGTCAAAATACTCCTCAAAGGCTTCCAGTTGGAAATTGTTCCCTGATTTTCCAAGGGCAAAGTCTGACCCTATTTTTTCGAATGCGTGGAAAGCTTTCTTGAACAACTTAAACATGGTAGGAACTCCTGCTTCCTTGAG
>JBCDBC010000864.1:0-3279 GCA_039184535.1 Bacteroidota bacterium
AACAATTCCTGTCATACGGATGCTGATGATCACAGCGAACACAACAAATTCCATGAAGATCATCATGACCTGAATAACAACTTCATGGACTATAATAGAGGCGGATGCCTCCAAAGCTTTACATCTGGACAAATAGCCAGAATGCGCCTGAGTATAGAGGAAGTAAGGCAGAGCTTATTGAATACACAGTCCCATAGTAGCCGAAATAAGCTAACTGTCACACAGGTGAGTCCAGCAATCTTACAAGAAAACCAACTCCCAAGTAGATTAAAAACGGCTATATTTCACACAGGCCAAGCTGGATTACAATCCCTAAAACTGGAAACTATACAGGATGGAGAATTGCTTTCCTTTCAGACTCAATCTCAGTATATGCGCCCCTACTCTTCTTATGAGTTAAGCTGGACTTTTCCGCCTACCCTTCTTTTTGCTCCCTTCAGTTTAAGACTGACAAAAGAAACACCCACAGAAAGTCTGATTCAGGAGTGGACCTTCCAATCTCCAGAGTGGAAGGTATCTTCTAGCACAGGTCTGGATATATTGGAAGCCAGTATCATCCCTACTTCCCCTTCCATGGCTTCTGTGCTGGGATGTATTGGGAGCCCCTTGTTTAGGTTCAAATTAGCAGATGAACCCTTGATAGATTCTCACGAATACCTCTTCCTAAACTTTGGCGTGGGAGACAATACAGCATATTTACCTCTGAACCTCCAGATATCCTTTGATCCCAACATCCCAATAGAAGATAGCCTTCAGCTGTGGGTGTCCTATGACCTGGGGGAAAACTGGCAGAAGGAAGCATGGGGGATTTCTCCCGAAGAATTAGCCGCACTTAACCTCCAAAATACCAATAGTCACACTTCTGAATGCGCCGATTGGGAGAGTCTTAGGATCAGTCTTCCATCCAGAAATGAACCTTATCAGGCCCAGCTAAGATATCAGTCTTTTGGGAGAGGGGTAAGTATGGCCTTTTCTCCCCCATCTCTTCTGTCCACAGGAATAAGTATACAGGATGAGTTTCAGCTACTCTCCCTCAATATAGGAAATCAGCAGTGGACATGGATGCTTGCCCTATCCAATAGCTCTTCTTACACAGCAAATTTATCAGATCTCCAGGGGAGAAAGATCCCCCTAAGAAGGGAATCAAGTGGAGGAGGTAAGCTTCAGTTGAGTACCATGGGAGGAGTAGCTGCAGGCATTTATTTCCTCACCCTCAGCAATGAGATGGAGCGTTTCCATAAAAAGGTAATGGTTTACTGAGCCGAATCCAGGTTTTTTTGAAACCAGTCTGCCAATACTTCCTGAGCTTGCTTGCCCATAGGAGTAAAGCTTTTAGACTCTTCTGTAGGATACTGCGTGTAGGAAGGCCATTTCCACCAGAATATGCCATGCATCCACTCAGAAGGCTCAAGCACCTCACAAACCGCCTGATAAGCTAAAGCCTGATCCTCCTCACTAACTGCTGCACCTCCAGCTTCTGCGTGCGGATGTTTCCAGGGAGCTTGAATACTCCTAAATCCTATTTCCGTAAACATCAAGGGGCGCTGGAACTTCTCGCTTACGATTTTTGCTTTTTCTGCTGTTTGAGAGAAGGCCTTCTTAAGCTCCTTAAGGGTGGGCTCTTCCTTTTCACTCAGCGGATAATAGCAGTTAAAGCCGATATAATCCATGGCATCCCATATCTCAGCCTGTTCAAACTCCTCTCCCCAATTGGCTGCATAGACTATGGGGCCGGAGTAGAGCCTCCTTAGGTTTTGGGTCATGGCTCTCCACTTATCTGGATGCTTTAGGGTAGTCTTTACCATCTCTACCCCTATACAAAGCATATCTGCCTGATAAATTTCAGAAAGGAAGGCATAGTGCATCATCCACCGCTCATAGTGATGGAAGAACTGATCCCATTCTTCTTCAGACTTCATGTCTATATCGCCCGGCCAACTTCCCCTTATCCAGATTTGGGGTTTTATCAATACACTTAGACCGAGCTCATGGCTATTTCTGGTCAGGCACGCCACGCTTTCATCATTTTCCCCGCCGGCAAAGCGTGGAATGTACAAAGGCGTAGGCTTGGTAGGATCCCTCATGAAGCTATAGGGAACTATGGCCCCTGCGTTAGCTCCCAGTTCACGGGTAAGGGAAGTAGCTTGTATGGCTTCATCAGAGATGTAGCCATTATAAATTTGATAGCCTTCATGTGCCAGATTAAAGCCCTGGTACCAGAGGGGTTTTTGGGGTTCCACCCTCTTTGCTGGCTTAATAGCGCCATAGGATTTTTTCAAGTCTTTCTCCCACTCTTTCACCCATTTTTCCTGAAAGAGATTTTCCCCACCAGAATGAACGACCAAACTCAACTCCCGCTCATCCATCTTGCTCTTCAAAAATTTGATCCAGGAAGCCAGTAACAATTCGTCCACCTTGGAAGTGATATCCAACTGCACTTCTCCCTTCATGAGTTCCGGAAGAAATTTCTCATAGCCGGCCTGGTAGAGTTTTTCTTCCCAATATGTTAAGGAGTGACCTTCATATTCCTCCAGTTGTGAAATGGCCAATCCAGCCTGCAAAACCAGATTTCCCTTTTCTCCCAAATACATGAGGTTTAGACAATGCCTGATCCCCATCTTTACCCGAGAATCAAAAATGGGATCTGTGGTAAGGAAGATCTCTTTTTTGTTAACCTCACAGTGACATGGCTTGGTAGATCCTGTAACCAGTCCTTTATTTTCTGCTGTGGGATACAACTGAACAGGAATCAGGTCTTTCTCCGGTATCCCACTTACTAGTTCCTCGGCAGCTTGCGCTAGTTCTTTTGACCAGTGAAGAAGAGAAGAGCTATCCCTTTCTCCACCATGGAAGAAAAGTTGAAAATGATCTGTCTTATGTTCGGCTATCTCTGTCTCTCTCAGGTCCCAGAAGGCTTCTTTAGAAATTTTCCAGGGTTCATCAGAGGAATAGACAAACTGACCCATGGCCAGTTTCTGGCTTCCTTGAAATACTTCTACTCCCCACTGTCTCCAGGTGTTTAGGTTTCTACCATTAGGTGTATCCTTAAACCACTGCACTACGTCTTCATCCTGACTCCCGGTAGTCATCCATAATGGCATGGAAGGATTCAGCGGATTTGGATAGGTATTTAAATGGAGAATGATACCCTCTTCCTCAAAGGTTGCGTCTTGTATTTTCAGTGCTTTCTCAGAAAAGCTAATAGGCAAGTCCCTCGCCAGAGAACTTAGCATGCCGCTATTAGGAAGCTTTCCAAGAAATAGCATGGCATGTGTCTGT
>JBCDBC010000865.1:0-3275 GCA_039184535.1 Bacteroidota bacterium
ATTTACATCAACAGTTGTGGATGTAAATATATGTTTATGTTGTCGGTGATCACAGGATTTATGTTCTTGCTTGCCTGAGTGTGAAGACCAAATGAGTGTCATTTGACCAGGTAGCCTTGGAACTCATCCATCAGAAGGGGTTTAAAGCTACCACCATGCGGGACATTGCCACTAGTCTTTCCTGTGATGTAGCTAACATCTATAACTACGTTTCTTCCAAGCAGGCCTTATTGGAAAAGTTTCTGTTTTCTATCTCTGAAACTTTCCATCAAGGGGTGGACGACATTGCCTCTTCTTCCTATTCTCCTACAGAAAAATTAAAGGCTGTCATAGGTCTGAACATACGCCTTACTCATGAGCGTCCCTACGAGATAGCACTCCTGGTAAATGAGTGGAGAAACCTGAAAGAAAAGGAGCTAGCTAAATTCCTGGCAGAAAGAAAGGCGTATGAGCAAAAGGTAGAGGGTATTCTCCAGGAAGGGATAACCTCGGGAGAATTTAAGCCCATGAACCTGGAAATCATGAAGTATGCGGTTCTTTCTAGTGTACGTTGGTTATACTCGACTTATACAGGAAAAGGTCCCAAGATGAATCCTGTAGAGCTGGAGAGGCAGATTACGGGCTTTGTATTGGGGGGAGTTGGGAGATAGTGAAACTATATTCTGCTGTTGCTACTATCCCTATTCATTCTTTACAAATGTCTTTATTCGAAAGGGAGACAACCAATTGACATCCTCTTTCATCCATATTAGGTATTCCATTCTCATACATGCTGTCCTATACCCCACGTCTCACATTTTCTTGTGAGGCAGAGACTTTTATTCAACACACTTAACCATTACATTCATGAAATTTCAATTGCTATTTCTGGCAGCGCTAGTCTTTGTGAGCTGCAATACTCCGACAGCATCAACTGACTCCTGTGAACTGATAGACCTGGGCTTAGTAGGCGCTAGAACCGACTCTCTATATGCTGCAGGCAATTCTCAACAGGCTGCATGGGAATATTTTCAAGCTGGAGAAAAGAATCAGTCCTCAGAGCTATTTGTGTATGCGGCATGGCAATATGGGGAAGCTGCTAATCCAGACTCTGCCTTGATAGCCGTTAAGCGGGCGGCAGAATTTGGCATGAACAGCCCATTTATTCTTGATAAAGCAGGTGTAGATAAGATGAGTAAGAATAGCCCTCACAGGGAAGAAGTAGACCAGATATTAGCAGAGATTGAAGCCAGGAATAATTCCGTTGACAACTTTGAGATAGTTCCTACACCCATCAGTAGATTTTGGACCTACTTTGATCAAGCCTTAGCAGATACGGCTAATGCTAAGGAGTATTTGTCAGCTTATATCTGCGAGGGTTCTTATGCACTTAGAGATTACTATCACATCAGGTATGAGAATGTAGAGAAGATGAACGGGGTCATGATCAAGCAGAATCCCGAATACTACCAGTATGTAAGGGAGCATATCACAGCTGAAGAAATTGAAAATATCACCCAGGAAGCAGAACAGATGATGGTGAATCTGTCCAAGCTCTACCCCAAGGCTGTTTTTCCCAAAACTTACCTTATCCCGGATTTGATCAATGGATCTGGTACACTTACAGAACTGGGCCTGTTCATAGGGGTAACCATGTTTGCCAAGTCTGATAGTATGCCCGATGAGAACCTCAATGACTGGCAAAAGGGGACCATCACGGAATTTGAGAATATGAAGTTTGACCTGGTACATGAGCTCATGCATTTCCAGCAGTCCTATTCTGACCTAAGGACCAGGGAATTGTTGGTGGGAAAACTCATAGAAGAAGGCGTATGCAACTTTCTGGTATCTCTATGCATAGAAGGGGAGAGCTCTAAGATCAGCCCATTAGAGAAGCGTAATCAGGAGTACATAAAGGATCCCGAGAACTATGAAAGACTCATGGCCGAACTAAAAGAGAAGCTATACACCCATGATTTGTCAAAATGGATGCACAATGGAGGCTGGATTACAGACAGGCCTAGTAATCTGGGCTATTCCATTGGCTTTCTAATTTGTCAGTCTTACTATGAGAATAGCTCTGATAAGAAGAAAGCCATATATGAACTTCTGAATACAGATAGGTTTGAGGACATATATGAACAAAGTGATTTCAAGGATCTATTAGAATAGATTCCTTAAAGAGCTAGGGTTCACCTCTTGTCTGACAGAATTCTACACTTCTATGGCGCAAAATGACAGTGATTTCTGCATGGGAAACGGTTTATTTTATATAGAGAAAAGACCCCCCAAATCAATAAACTATGAACCCTAAACAGGAAAATGCTAAGAAGCTCTATATGGAAGGTATTCGTGATGGGAATGTTCGCGAAGCCGTTACCAAATACACCGGAGATAGATACACTCAGCACAGTACAGGCGTAAGAGATGGAGTTGAAGGCTTTGTGGAATTCTTTGAACCCTTCATTAAAAGAAATCCAAGTAGAGATATTCAAATTGTCCGAAGTCTGGTAGACGGACAGTATGTATTTATCCATGCTTACCAGAACATCAATCACGGGGAAGCTCAGTGGGTAACCACAGACTTCTTTGATACAGATGAGAATGACAAGATCATTGAACATTGGGATGTGATTGCGGCCTTTAATGAGGCTAATCCCTCAGGACGTAGTTCTGTAGATGGCCCCACTGAAGTAACAGATTTAGATAAGACAGAAGAGAATAAAGAGTTGGTGAGAAAGCTAGTTCAGGATGCCCTCTTAAGAGGTGGCCATGAGGCAGATCTTTCTCAATATGTGAATCCAGATAAGTATATCCAGCATAATCCAGAAGTAGCAGATGGCTTTGAGCATTTCCAAAAGCTGTCAAGTGATCCTAACAGACCCTTGAACTATGAGGAGTTGGTGCTACTGGTAGGGCAGGGGAACTTCGTAGCTACCCTTTGTCGTGCTAACTGGAATGATGGTAAACTCAATCAGGACTATGCCCAGGTAGATCTGTTCAGAATAGAAGACGGAAAGGTCGTAGAGCATTGGGACAATGTAGAGCCAGTGCCTGAGAATGACGTAAATGGGGGGAAGTTTTAGGTCCTACCTATTCATACACCCAAAAAAGAAACCTCCTGGCTTAATCAGTCAGGAGGTTTTGTTGTTGAAGTACCCAAGATCGGACTCGAACCGATACGGACATTTCTGTCCATTGGATTTTAAGTCCAACGTGTCTACCAATTCCACCACTTGGGCTTGTGTGAAAAAAGTGTTTGCAAATGTATAGACTTAGGGGCTATGAGGCAAGGA
>JBCDBC010000866.1:0-3271 GCA_039184535.1 Bacteroidota bacterium
AGCATATAAGGTTACATGAGTTTTGGGAGACGATGAAAGTGGGAAAATATTTTGTTCTTACCTACTTAAACAAGAAATTTGAACATCAATAAGCAAACTTTTGGGGGGTGAAGGGGTTCCATAATCAAATTCCTTAAGATTAGTTCATGCAGCTTCTCAAGTATCTTTCAGTTGTCCTTGTGATGTTAATGGTCTCCTGTGCTGATAATTCAGAGAGTAGTCAACGTGCAGTAGAAAATGCAGTAGAAGAGGTAAGTGCTCTTGAGGACTTCTCAGACGAAAAGGTGATCCTATTCTTTGGGAACAGTCTTACCGCTGGCTACGGGGTAGAGCTATCTGAAGCTTTCCCAGCATTAATCCAGGAAAAACTGGATGCCAAAGGGGAAGCCTTTGATGTGAGAAATAGTGGTGTGAGTGGAGAAACTACGACTAGCGGAAAAAATAGGTTGGAGTTTGTATTAGGGACCTTAAACCAGCCGCTGGATATATTTGTATTGGAACTGGGGGCTAATGATGGCCTAAGGGGGATAGATTTAAAAGAAACAAGAAGAAATCTTCAGGAAATCATAGATATAGTCAGATCTTCTCACCCAAATGTGAAGATTCTTATCTGTGGGATGGAAGTCCCCCCAAATATGGGAGAGGCCTACATTCAAGAATTTAGGTCTATTTTCCCGGATTTAGCCACCTTGAATCAGACCAAATTGGTTCCCTTTCTGCTAGACGGGGTTGCCGGAGAGTCTGAACTAAATTTACCGGATGGCATCCATCCTACGCCGGAAGGCCATGAAATTGTAGCTGAAAATGTTTGGGCTATCATGAAGAGTATGATTTCCCAAAGCTAAGATCATACTTGTCCTAATGAGTGCTAATCAGAAAGTATTTTGGATAACGGGTGCTTCCTCAGGTATAGGGGAAGCACTTGCATATGAGGCCTCAGCTAATGGAGCCACTGTGATTCTGTCTGCCAGGAGGAAAGAGGAGTTAGAAAGAGTAGCTAGCAGATGTAGGGGAGAAACCAAAGTAGTTCCGCTGGACCTTACTGATCAGGAAAGCCTGAAAAAGGCAGCTGAAGAAGTGCTTACTTCCTATGAAGTAGATGTGCTCATTAATAATGGAGGGATCAGTATGAGAGGTCTTGCTCATGAAACAGATTTTAGTGTGGATAGGAGGCTGATGGAAATAGACTACTTTGGGCATGTGGCCCTGACTAAGCTGGTACTTCCGCAGATGATTAAGAGGGGAAAAGGTCATTTAGTAGCTATCAGCAGTGTGGTTGGCCGTTTCGGTTTTCCTATGCGTTCCGCTTATTCAGCAGCTAAACATGCCTTAAACGGCTTTTTTGAAACGGTGGGACTGGAACTTCATGATAAGGGCGTAAAAGTTACCATCGTAAACCCTGGAAGAATTAACACCCAGATTTCTGTCAATGCCTTGAACAATGATGGTTCTACCTACGGAAAAATGGATAAAGGGCAGGAAGAGGGAATTCCGGCGGAGGTATGTGCTAACAAAATTCTGAGAGCAGTAGCTAAAGGAAAAAGAGAGATCCACATAGGGAATAAAGAGGTTCTTTTACTTCAGATCCGTAGGTTCTTCCCATCCCTATTCTTCAATATTGCTAGGAAGGTGAGTCCCACCTAAAGACATGAGGGCTTTGGCCTTATGCATTTGCTGATTATCTTTGGCCCCATAAAAAAAAGGACTATTTCATTTCACACATGGGCGTCATAATCAGTGGTATTCAACAGGTAGGGGTAGGTATTCCCAATGTACAAGAGGCATTTGCCTGGTATAGAAAAGCATTCGGGATGGATATTCCCATATTTGATGAAGCAGCAGAAGCTAATCGTATGCTACCCTATACTGACGGTAGGCCTCAAAGCAGGCATGCTATTCTAGCTATCAGTATACAGGGAGGAGGAGGTCTGGAGATCTGGCAGTACGTTAGCAGAACACCACAGCCAGCTACTTTTGAGGTATCCATTGGAGATCTGGGTATATATTCAGCTAAGATCAAGAGTATGGATGTCCCTCGCACACATAGGGAGCTTCAAAGTAAAGGTCTTACTCCCGGAATGCTTCAACATGATCCGCTGGGTAATCCCCACTTTTTTATTCAGGACCCTTATGGGAACCTTTTCCAGATAGTTAAGGAAGATGATTGGTTCAGTAAAGATCCCAGAAGTACTGGGGGAATTAGTGGAGCTATGGTAGGGGTGAGTGATATAGATGCTTCCCGCAAGCTATATTCAGATATACTTGGGTATGATCAGGTAATTTATGATAAGGAAGGGAAATTTGATGACATCCATCATCTTCCGGGAGGAACAGATAAGTTTAGAAGGGTACTTCTAACGCATAGTGAGGCCAGAAAAGGGGCTTTCAGTAAGATGTTTGGCCCTACCAGCATAGAACTCATTCAGGCAAAGGAAAGGGCACCTAAAAAGATTTTTGAGAACAGACTTTGGGGAGATTTAGGATTCATCCATTTGTGCTTTGATATCAATGGAATGTCTGAGTTGGAGGAAAGATGTAAAGAAGCAGGATTTCCATTTACGGTAGATAGTAGGGGAGATACTGGAGAGAGTTTTGACATGGGAGAAGCTGCCGGCCATTTCTCTTATATAGAAGATCCAGACGGAACCCTGATAGAGTTTGTAGAAACACATAAGATCCCCATCATTAAAAAGATAGGATGGTATTTGAACTTACGTAAGCGTGATCCAGAACAGGCCTTACCCAACTGGATGTTGAAAACACTAGCTTTGGGGCGAGTCAGGGAGTAAGAGGTGTTCACAAAAAGATAGTTGGCACCATAAACAGCCAAATATCTTTCACTTAACCACTACGAGAAATGGAATTCCTTGATCAAGCCCAACTAACCTTTAGCCCTGAGAGTCTGGTAATTCTCAATATCACCTTGGGATTCATCATGTATGGTGTTGCCCTGGAGTTGAGTCTGGCGGACTTTCAGCGGGTATTCAAGTCTCCCCTTTCTCCGGCAGTAGGAATTTTCTCTCAATTTATTCTACTACCAGCTCTCACTTTTTTACTGATTCTGGTTATCAAACCCATTCCTTCCATGGCGTTGGGGATGATTATGGTGGCTGCCTGTCCGGGAGGGAATATTTCTAATTTCATTTCTTTGATGGCGAAGGGAAATGTGGCTCTTTCAGTGAGTCTTACTGCCATTTCTACCCTCCTATCAATAGTGATGACACCCTTTAATTTTGCATTCTGGTCTAATATGTATGAGCCTACAGCTAAG
>JBCDBC010000867.1:0-3260 GCA_039184535.1 Bacteroidota bacterium
CTTCATCATTGATGAGTAGTACATCTACCATACCCAGGACTACCTTTAGTCTGTCCATGGCCGTATCCATCCAGAAGTTCATGGTGTCCAGACCGATCAGTTTAGGTCTGTTTTCCATCTGCTCTATGACCTGGATCTGAATATCAGGAGTCAGGTTTCCCAGGAAAAGAAACTCAGAATCCTGATAGCTTTTAGGTACCTGTGGATTGAAAGTAGATAGTACATTTAGGTCTGTAGCCAGGGTATCGCGCGTATTCATATCAGTGTGATACTTCCCTGCCCAGAAGAAGGATTTCTCATCCTGACGAATTTCTACTCCTTCCATACTCACCCCGTGAGATTTCAGCATATCTATGCTCACCTGCTCGAAGTCATACCCCACTACTGAAATGGCATTCACGGGTTTTACGAAATAAGAGGCAGCAAGGCCAGCATAGGTGGCTGCACCTCCCAAGATTTTATCTGTCTTACCAAAAGGTGTTTCTATGGCATCAAAAGCCATGGTCCCAACGACTACCAAACTCATAAGTCTATCTAATCTACGTGATGAAATATTTTGGGCAAAGATAGGAAACTTGTCGCTGGATAAAATGGCAGGTAGGAAAAAGACAGGAAAAGAAGGATAGAAAGTTTTTTAGGTTATCTAATTCCTCTGTTTACGTTCTGCTTCAGAAATCTGGATGAGCTTAGAGGACAAGCCCACTACCTCTTTCCAGGCACCCGAAGTATTAGCTAGGACCACTACCACAGTTCTGGATTTTGGAAGAATCATGAGTTGGGCAGAGACGCCAGTTTGTTCTCCAGAGTGGCCTATGACCAGATTCTCATTAGGGGCAGGGGCATACAAGTACCACCCTAATCCATATGGATTTCCTTCTTTCTTCGCGTATTGATTGGTGGTCATTTCCTGTATCAAGCTATCAGAGATGAACTTGCCCTCAAGTAAGGCATTCCCAAATTTCATCACATCTTCTAGGGTGGAGTAGAATCCTCCACCGGGGATACGGTTGCTTAGGTCATTCTGCTTACTTTCTTTAGCCTTCTTCTTGTCTTTATGGTAGAGACAGGACTTATTCTCGTAAGATGTACCTATTTGCTCTATTCCTGTTTGGCTCATTCCAGCCCTATCCCAAATCATACTTTCCATGAGCTCTTCATAGCTTAGTCCAGATGCTTTCTCCAATATTCTCCCCAACACCACATATCCATAGGTAGTATAGAAAAAGTCAGATCCAGGTTCAAAAAGTAAGGGCCTATCCTGAAAAACGGTCATGGCCTCTTGCAGGCTGCTATAATGCGTTTTATTCTGAGCTTCCTTTCCAGACTGATATTGGGGGATGCCGGAAGTATGTCCCAGCAAATGCTTAACGGTAATGGGCGTTTCTCCCTGCTTAGGGAAATCTGGAAGAAAGTTACTGATAGGCGCATCCAGTTCCAGTTTTCCTTCTTCCACCAGCATCATGGTGGCTACAGAAGTCATAGGCTTAGCGATAGAAGCAATTCGGGTGAGGGTAACCTCAGAGAAAGGGATTTCTCCCTCCTTACAAGCATATCCTTCTGACCCTTTCCAGATTTCCTTGCCATCTATTGAGTAGGCGGCTGTAATTCCTATGATGCCTTTTTCGGTAATCATTTCCTTCAGGAGTTGATCCGGCGAAGCTACTTCCTGAGCTAGAAATGTAAGACTACTAATAAGCAGAATGGTAAGGAGTAGAGTTGACGTTATTTTCATAGGAGAATGGTTGAGAAGTGAATATATGATATTGTTCATATATAATGGAGATGAATTTTTTATGAGATCAGTTGTCTTAGCAAAAGAATAGAGGTAGTGCTAATCCTTATATGCACTCTTTCTCAAAAAGATTCTTCATGAATAAATGCTACTGTTTCATATTAGGTTTTTTCTTAGTTGCTTGTACCCCTCAGTCTACTACCTCTGATTTTCCAGAGGAAGAATGGGCTTATCAGTCTTTAGTTGAGGCTGGCATACAAAAAGATGTGTTAGGTGAAGCCTTATCATTTTTGGAAAAGAACTCCTTTCAGGATGGGATAGAGGAAGTGGTGATTGTAAAGGGAGGTAAAATTATATTTGAGGGAGACTCAGTAGAAAAGCAGCATAATATCTATTCCTGTTCCAAGGCTTTCACTTCACTGGTGATGGGATTACTGGCAGAGGAAGGGCGAATAGAAATCACAGATCTTGTACACCACACCTTACCAGAATTAGCTCCCCTTTATCCAGATCTCACTTGGCGACATTTTGCTACCATGACCAGCGGCTATAGTGGGGCAGGTATCAGTAGGTGGAATGAGGAGAACAGTGATTGGTCCTGGACGCCTTATGAACCGGAGGAGCCACACTTTGCGCCCGGAACTCATTACGAGTACTGGGATGAGGCCCAGATGATGTTTGGCAAAGGGCTCACCACCGTACTCCAGGGGACTATGTATGCGTATCTGGACCAACATATCATGAAACCTATAGGCGTACAACATTGGTCCTGGGGAACGGAGCAGGAACTTTCTAATGGAATTCCCATTAACAATGGCTGTACAGGCGTAACTCTGCATGCTAAAGACATGGCTCGTTTCGGCCTACTGTTTTTGAATGAAGGTAGATGGGGAGAGCAGCAGTTGATACCTCAAGACTTTGCACGGCAAGCCATTTCTGTTCAGGTTCCGGTAAGTATTTCCCTATTTTCTGGAGAAAGAGCCAGTGCTAAGGGTAGCGGTTCTTACGGCTATAATTGGTGGGTCAATAGTGAAGACGGTCTGTCTGGTATGCCTGATGCTCCTATGAGAGCAGCCTACCTAAGTGGGTTAAACCATAATATCTGCATGATCATCCCGGAGTGGGACATGGTCGTCGTACGTATGGGAGATGATAAGAATCCTGTCCATCCCAAGCATGAGGTTTGGAATGAGTTTTTAGGGATGCTGGGGAAGGGGATAGAACGCTAGGCTAGGGTGATATTTATACCTGAGTGGAGAAAAATGAAGGATTATATAAGGCAGATCCTTTGAGTATTAGGAGGTTAAAAATAGTTCAAAGACAAAGCCCATACTTAGGTCATTTATTAATAAGTTTTATCGTGAAATATTTCCAAGATTTTCTTGATTTTCACGTTTAAAAGGTACTACATTTGCATCCACCTAATAAAATTCCTCCTTAGCTCAGTTGGTTAGAGCGGTTGACTGTTAATCAATAGGTCCTTGGTTCGAGTCCAAGAGGGGGAGCAAAAATCACCGACATTCTTTAC
>JBCDBC010000868.1:0-3257 GCA_039184535.1 Bacteroidota bacterium
CCATATTGACGATTTCCTTTGTCTGTTTACATGCCCAAACGGAAAGAGAATTATTGAAGCGCGGGATCGCCTATCTGTCCAAAAAGGATTTCGCCCTGGCAGAAATGGATTTCTCCATGGTGATCCAACTTAACCCCTCTAATGATGCCGCCTACTTTAATAGAGGGGTAGCCAGACAAGAGTTAGGAAAACACCCTGATGCCGTCCAGGATTTCAGTACTGCCCTGGACATTAATCCACTCAATCCGGAAGCCTATTTTAATCGTGGAAATAACCGACTGGCATTACAAGACTATATGGGGGCTATGGCTGATTTTAATGTAGCCATTAAGGCTAAGCCTAAAGAAGTAAAGTTCTACCTCGGAAGGTCTGAAACTAAGAATTCTCTGCAGGACTATAGGGGCGCCATCTCTGACCTACTTTCAGCTATCAAGCTCAGGCCTAAGGATGTGAGTTTGTACTACGCCAAAGCAGAAAATCATATCAGCTTGAAGCAGTTTGGAGAAGCCATTAAAGACCTGGATAAAGTCATAAACCTCAGGCCTAATGATGCCAAAGCTTATCACGCCAGAGCTACCATCAAGTTTGAAGCGGAAGACAAGGAAGGCGCTTGCATGGACTGGAGTAAGGCAGGTGAACTAGGAGATGTTAGTGCTTATGCGTCCATCCGGGAGAAATGTAACAATTGATTTCCATCCTGAAAGATAATTCCCTACCTTTGCAGCCCATATCATAATTGATATAGCTATTATGCCAAAGATGAAATCCAATTCAGGGGCTTCAAAGCGTTTTAAGAAAACCGCCTCTGGAAAGATCAGGAGAAAGAATGCTTTTAAGAATCACATCCTGACAAAGAAGACCAAGAAGCAGAAGAGACGTCTTGGAAACTATTCTTATGTGAAGAAGTGCGATGAGTATCGCATAGAGTTGATGTTAGCCAGTTAAATCCCTAAAGAATAGTTACTATGCCTAGATCAGTTAATTCAGTGGCTTCAAGGGCCAGAAGAAAAAAAATGATGAAGTTCGCCAAAGGATACTTTGGTAGAAAAAAGAACGTATGGACTGTAGCGAAAAACCAGATTGAAAAAAGCTGGCTATACGCTTACAGAGATAGAAAGAATAGAAAGCGTGAATTCCGCAAACTGTGGATTCAGCGTATCAATGCTGCTTCACGTATGCACGGCCTATCCTACTCTGCTTTCATGGGGAAAGTTCACAAGGCTGACGTACAGTTAAACCGTAAGGTGCTGGCTGACCTGGCCATGAATAATCCTGATGCCTTTAAAGCAGTGGTAGATTCAGTAAAATAGCACTGAAACAAAAACACAAAAAAAGCCGATCAAATGATCGGCTTTTTTTTATGCGCTTAACTTTTCTTATTCGTTTTCGTCCTTGAAAGGATCAATCTCCAAGGCTGTAGGATCTACTTCAGGTGGACATTGCGTAAATACCTTCCTCACTCCTCCATCCTCAAATTTACCAATGTTCACACACTGGTTCCCAAACTGATTGGCAAACTCATAGTCTATGTGGAGCCCGTCATATTTGGGAGCATTCATGAAGTGGTTCTTCAAAGACATTTCTGTTCCCTTATGAGTCTCTATGAGGTTAGCAAGATATCTGCCCAGATCATAGCCCTGGATCACCCAGTCATTAGGCGGCATAGCGTATCCAGTCAGATACTTTCTATAAAGATCTGTATAGGCATTTTCATCTGTCGAGAGGAAGCTGGAAGCCGTAAAGTGCAACTCAAAACTCTCTTTCAATTCTCTGTCTATGCTATTGTATCGGGTATACCACTGAGGAGAGCCTAACACCTTCACAGAGTCATTCATGGGGTTTCTGTTGAGTTCAGCAAGAATAAGTCCTGCCTTCTCCTCTTCTGAAGTGATAGGGATGTACCAGGAATCAAAAAACTCCCGAGACAACTGCTCTACCATTTCCACAATTTCCTCCCGGGTATCTTTCTCACGGAAATCTCCTATGATTTCTATACGGGTAGAAGTTCCTCCCAGGCTCAGTATTTTATCAGAATAGCCCTGGGACAACTGCTCGGTATATTTAGTGAGGTCTGTCCATATGAGAGAATTCCTGACTCCCAGGCTATCAAAGGCGAACTGCGCCATCATGGCTCCCTGTGTATAGATTGAAGGGTGAGCCAGAAAGGTATTACTCTTATTTTCTATCAGTTCCTGGAAAGGCAGATAAGGAATCAGCATAGGAATGTTACGCTCCTCTGTCCAGGCAGAAATCATCTGGGTAACGTCTGGCTGGCCAGCTCTGTCCAGAGCCCCTACGATCAGGTCCGGGTAAAAAACTTCTAGGCTTCTTAGGCGATATTTTACCTCAAAGGTATCACCTCTGGTATCCAATACTTTCAAGAAAACCTTCTTTCCCGTAGCAGATTCAAAATCCTTGATAGCCAGGTCAAAACCTTCAAAGAAATCCAGTGCTTCCTTTCCGTCTTCAGGGATTTCTGAAGAGTAAGAGCCTGTAAATTCATGCAACTGAAGCGGAAGCATCACGCCTATACGATAGGTATCGTCTTCCTTGAAACCTGCTGAGGAACTGCTTAGAAAGCCTTCTAGGAAAGGGTTCATCTTCCCTCCTGTAGCCTGGTATTCCTGAATCAGTCCCTGTGCTTCTTCCAGTCTACCATTCTCACTCAGCTGGTATGCCAATGCTTCTAAGACGATATCTCGGTATTGCTGATCTACTTGTGGATAGTATTTGGTTAGGAAGTCTGGTTTGAGCCTGTAGAACAAATGCTCCTTTACCGCATTATCAGCATCTCTTGCCAGCGACAGGTCTCGCGCATACTTAGCCTGCTCTAGCAAATCATCCAATCCAGACATTTTTTCAATCTCATCAAAGCTGCTTACCCTAACTAATGCCCTATGATAAATGGCATCTTCCACATATCTGGATTTGGAGAAATCCCTGATGATAGTCTCAAACTTTTCTAGTGCACGATAATTATCCCCTGCATAGAAATAGGCCAGGCCGGAAAGATACACTGAGGCAGTAGTGGCCTGATGAAAATCGCGGAAAGAGGCCTCCTCAAACATGAGTGCTGCCTGCCGAAAGCGTTTCTCTTTCATATTGGTTTTCCCCTGGCTGATGAGATTTTGTGCCACCAAATCCCTGGGGGGTACGCTGGATTGTGGCTTAAGTATGCCACAAGAAGCTACACTGATGGCGGTAGCTAACAAAAGCAACCTATACATAAGCTTATGAATATAATGCGTATAGATTTC
>JBCDBC010000869.1:0-3249 GCA_039184535.1 Bacteroidota bacterium
ATCTAGTTGAATCTCTCTCAGAACTGAAGGGCCAACACTTCGGAAATAAGTTTAGCTATTTCTCTGCCCTAAAAGGGGCTTTCAGTAAAGCCAATGAAGCGATCAATCATGAGTATGGAGTAGATCCCTCAAGGCTATCTGCCGCTGCAGATGTGGCCATTGCAAATGCAGGTTCAGGACCCATTACTTTCTCTGAGGAATTACATACAGCAGCCAAAGAAGCACTTCCAGAAAGTGTACACAAAACTATTTCTGACTATACCTCCTGGATGATTGGGAGAGAATATGCAGATACTGAAGCGCTCAAATCGGCAATCATAGAACAGTTTGGGGTAGCCGCTAATGCTTACGTTTCTTCTCTACAAGTAGGAGACTCAAAAGCCTATGTCTTCCAGGCAGCCAAGCTAACCGCTAAAGGAATTTTCTGGAGTAACAAATACGCCTTCTTCCTATTCATCATCGTGTTGGGGTCTATAGGTGCACTGATGTACATCTATCCTGCCTTCTTTGATGGGATGCCGGGTATCAAACATAACGGAATCTACTTCAGCTCAGCTCATAACCGTGGTCTCATAGGGATTCTCACCGGAATTTTCCTGGTAGGATTTTACATTCTCCTCTACTTCTATCATCAATACATAGCTGAATGGATCACTCTAATGGATCCTGTGGCTTATGCCTTGAGAGGTGAAGCTGCCAGCCAATGGTTTATGTATGGATTCCTTTATACAGTAGCCATTGTGGTCATGGGTGTGAGGATGTTTGCTAAGTATAGGCATAGTAACTATCACAAAGTAAGAACGGCTTCTATCATCTTCTTTCAGATGGCCTTTGCCTTCATTATCCCACAGATTCTTTATCAGCTAAACTTACCTGATAGTGATTTGAAGAATGCATGGCCATTGAATTACTATTTTTTCTTTGACTGGAACATCAGCAAGCATATTTCTTCTGGTACCTTTGGCGTATTCATGTTTGTGTGGGGCACTGTGCTAACCGTTATAGGCATTCCAGTTCTGACATACTTCTTTGGGAAAAGATGGTACTGTTCCTGGGTATGCGGATGTGGGGGATTAGCAGAGACTCTGGGAGACCCATACAGGCAGCTATCTGACAAGTCTCTTACCGCCTGGAATATAGAACGCTACCTGATTCATGGGGTCCTGGTTTTTGCCGTAGGCATGACAGGGCTGGTATTATACACCTACTTCTCGGGTAGTTCCAGCATAGGCTTCCTGAATAGTTTCAAAGTGAGGGAGGTTTACGGCTTTGCCATAGGATCTATTTTCGCTGGAGTAATAGGAACTGGTTTTTACCCCTTTATGGGAAATAGGGTATGGTGCAGATTTGGCTGTCCATTGGCCGCTTACCTGGGACTGGTACAACGTTTCAAATCCCGTTTCAGAATCACGACTAACGGAGGGCAATGTATCTCTTGTGGGAACTGTTCCACTTATTGTGAGATGGGAATAGATGTGAGATGGTATGCACAGCGTGGACAGAACATCGTAAGATCCTCCTGTGTAGGATGTGGGGTATGTGCAGCCGTTTGCCCAAGAGGGGTGTTAGCCCTGGAGAATGGACCTAATACGGATGGTTCCAGAATGAACGAGGTGAAGTACTAAGAATTAATTACACTTTTGGATGTTAAATAGAAAAGGACAGCTTTCTCGAAGCCGTCCTTTCTATTTTTTCTATGAGTACTGTGTCGATTACCGCTTTTCCTCTTCTGAGGAAATTTCTTCTTTTATCTGATGTATATATTCTTGAGAGACATCGGCAATCTTAGCGATCAAGTTTATATCTAGCCCTTCCTTAAGCATAGCTTTCACCATGGATGCTACTCCTTCTTTAATACCTTGCTTTTTCCCCTCTATTTCTCCTTCTTTAATACCCTCCTGATAAAAGCGGCTCTTACTGATATCTATGGTAAATGGCATTTCTTTAATCGTTTGATAGATGGTCTCATTTAAATTACGAAGATTACTTAAGATTTCCAGTTGACCTATGTGCTTTTCTAATCTCACCTTATCCATAGAAAGGTCTTTTAAACGCTGAATAATCTCCCTACTAACTTCTTTCCCTGATCTCCCTTCAAAGTCGGAAAGAATCCCTAGTACTATTACTTCAGGTGCATTAGAGCTAATAAAGTGTTTATAAGAGAACTGGTTTAGACTTATCAATTCAAAGCCAGAAATCACTTGCTTCCCTGGCAAGCGGACCTTCATATTAGAAACCTCCGCACCCAGATATACGACAAATTGCTTAATTGGGATTTGATACTTCCTCAATAAAACGCCAGCGTATTCTGCCATTCGGTAGACCATGGCTTTCTCATCATGAGTCTGGAATTCAATATGGAGGATGAACTCTTCTCCTTGAATAGTTTTTGCTTTAGCCAGAAAGTCTACTTCCCTTCTAAGGCTAGTATGCTTTAAGCCCTCTAAAGGAATAGTTTCAGAAAGTTCAAGTCCAAGAAGATCTTTTAACAGGTTGAGGAAAGAAGCAGTCAGGTTTTCTTTGATAATTTTATCAAATGCCTGTCCAGCCATAAGTTGAAACTACACCAATTATTCTCCTCCACAAATTAAATTGTAGCCTCAAAGACGAACAAAATTCACCTTTTGATGAAAAAATAGTCCTTCCTTTCCAACCATACTGGCATATCAGGGTTATGCATATTAGTTTTGTTTACCTATCACCATTACACTAAACATAAACACAATTATGGCATTTTCACTTCCAGATCTACCTTACGCACATGATGCACTAGAGCCGCATATAGATGCAAGAACCATGGAAATCCACCATGGAAAACACCACAATGGATATACCAATAAACTGAATGCAGCTATTGAAGGGACTGATTTGGCTGATAAGAGTATTGAAGAATTACTAGCTTCTCCTGCTAACGGCGCTGTTAGAAATAATGGAGGAGGTTATTACAACCATACACTTTTCTGGCAAGTAATGAGTCCTAACGGAGGTGGTGCACCTTCAGGGGCTTTAGGAGACGCTATCAATGCTGCTTTTGGTTCTTATGACGGGTTTAAGGATGCTTTTGCTAAAGCTGCTGCTACTCGTTTTGGTTCCGGATGGGCATGGCTGATCAAGAAAGCTGATGGTAGCGTAGCGGTTACTTCTACCCCTAACCAGGACAATCCTCTGATGGACGTAGCTGATGAGCAGGGTACTCCACTTCTAGGACTAGACGTGTGGGAGCATGCTTACTACCTAAACTATCAGAAC
>JBCDBC010000870.1:0-3236 GCA_039184535.1 Bacteroidota bacterium
ACATCCAGCTCACCGGTATAGTTCTCAATGAGATTTCCCTGAAGGTCATTAATGGTTCCTTCCAGACTTACCAGAGAAAGAGATTTTAATGTGTCTCTGTCCGCAGATAATGGAAGGTCATTAATGGTTTGGATATTGGCTCTGTACCTTGGATAACTCAGCTGGATAGCTGGATCTCCGAGAAGGGTGAAGTTTCTTGAGTTAATGTTAGTAAAATCGCCTAGCTGGAAAGTTCTGTTTTTAGTGGCCTGCATGACTTCTCCCATGGTAGGCATTCTCCCTTTATCTTCATCAAAGGTGAACACCTCCTTATAGAAATTCTCGTTTAGGGTTTGATTAGGACTAGAGTAAACTAATCTCACCGTAGTGAATAGGGAAATGGCACCTCCGTCTGCTTTTTCCAGCATAAGTTCCGCACCAGATCTTAGACCGGGATCATCCCATCTTCCAAACTCGCATGTGGCAGTGACAACTGCTGGTAACTTCATGCCATTTCTCAGTTGGGGGATATCAGATATTTCCAGAATCCTGGCATTTGACCATGCAAACTCTCCTCCATGGCCGGTATAGTTAACGATAAGGCTACCTTTATCCAGTTCATCCAGCAAGGCATCTCTCCCGTCAGGGAAGGTAGGCTGGGTAGGGGTAGGGACAAAGGTGTAATTGTCCATATAGATCTTATCTACGTCATAGCAGGCATTAGCATTTTCTATTTCTTCTGTATACCCATCAGCCTGACTTACATGTATATTTCCATCTCCTTCTTTATGGTCAGCTACTAATACGACTCTGTTTCTCCAGTCCCCGGCATTTCCCATGTCTGTTACATAGGAGATGATTTTATCTACTACAGCCTTAGCCTGCTCAAGGGTAGCAGCTGGAATTCTTCCTACTCCAGCGTCCATGAAATTCTCTTCGACCGTTCGGTCGCCAGCTATGTTAGACCCCTCCCCCCAGAAGCCTTCCTCATCATCTAGGAAGACAAAGAAGTCATCACTGGTGTAAGACTCTGTGGGGCTCCATGAGTTTCTACTCTGGTAAGTGGGGAGTATCCCAGTAGCTATAGAGTTTCCATCTATATCTTTCAGTATACCTTTATAGTCATAAGATCCATCTCCGAACATAAGTACATGTCCTGGTAAGCTTCCACCAGATAAGTCATAAAACATTTTAATGAAGTCCCTGATGGCCGTTACGTCCTGCTTTCCACTGGAGAATTCATTGAAAATAGTCCCAGGAGTAATGACATGTACCACTCTTCCAAACTGACTTCTGTGGAAGTCAGCTAGTCTTTCTGCCTCAGAAGTAAGAGAGGGGGCGGAGATGATGATATAATCAGCAAGGTCTAACCCATGTAGATTCTGATTAGCTATTTGCCTACCGGAAACGGGTGTCAGAAAGTCATTTGTAAACCCTCTAAAAGTTCTGGCCACATCCAGGGTAGTAGTGAAGCTCCCAGATTGTAGGTTCACCTCTTCTGGCTGAAGAGGATTGCTGACATCCCAGAAACGGAATCCATTTGCATTAGCTATAGACAGGTTGGCTACTGTAGAAGGATTTGTGCTTGCAGGAATGCTAAAAGAATATGTAGATCCATTCTGTGCATCTAGTGCCTTATCGTAGTTTATTTCTATCCAGTCCAGCCATCCTTCTGAACGGGAGTTCCCTCCTTTATCATAGAGAAGTTTCAGGTTGAGGGTATTATCTATAACTTCAGATGCTTGTACTGTATAAGAGGCTACCCTAGGGTAATAATAGATGGCATCATTATCATCCGTTCGGGTTCTGTTAATGCTCATGGTCCCCAGTCTTCTTTCTCCTACTTCCGCATAAAAACGAGTGGAGGAACTAGACCGGCCAGTTACCCGGATGGTTACCCTGATCTCTCCATCAGGAGCTAGATCAGGCATATCAAATTCATATTCTTTCTCCGTTAGAAGATCAAATTTGTCTCCTAACCAGTATCTACCAGATTTGATGGGATTCTCATTATCCGTCTCTACATAGTCTAACCCTACTGCTGTTCCTAAAGAAAGGATCGGATTCACAGGAGAGCTTGCTTCCTGTACGCGTAAGCCGGGCTGATCAGCTATTTGCAGGAAGTAGTAAGTGGTATCAGAGTAGAGGTTAAAGGTATGCTCAAAACGAGAAACCTGATCATTATATGTCCAGGTGTGGGGAGATTGACCATAGAAAAGCACATAATCATTCTGGTCAAAGCTTCCATCTCCTCCACCTTCTACCCAGATAGCGTTTTCTACCAAGTCATCATGTCTGGCAGCACTATTAGCCTGAGGAAGCATGGCTCCGCCGTTTCCATACAGCTGGATATTAGCAGGATTCACAGATCCTATGTTTATCCCTAGTTGGTTAAAGAAGTCGGCATCCAGTCTATAGATACCATCTTCTTTAATTCCTATCTTATACCAGGTACCTGAAGAGAGCACGGAACTATTAGCATATTCTCTTGATTGAGCACTAAGCTCAGATATGCTACTTACGCCCACCAGAAAAAGGAAAGCACAAATAAAAATTGTCAGCCTGTGAAACATGGTAAGTCTCTTTTATCGAATATGATAACGGTAGAATGTAAGACTTGTGATAGTCCTTATAACTAATGTCAAGATAATCAAAATACCCCCTGCAATTAGGGTGAAAATTTAGGGATTTCTACCCTTCTCAGATAAAACATAGAAAAATACCTATTTGAGAGGCAGAAAAGTGTATCCTCTCTGACATTCCCCTGTATTAAGACTTGGAAATGGTCTCTTCTGTTTCTTCTTTTTCCTCCAATTCTATAGGGCCAGCTATCTCATCCATGACCGGACCCTCTTCATTATCCTTATCTAGGAGAAGGAGTAAAACGGGTAGTAGTAGCAGGTTGCTAAACATGGCTATACCCAAAGTAATGGAGGTCAGGGTACCAAGTGCCTGAGTACCTCCGAAGGAAGAGGCGGTAAACGTAACAAAGCCAAAGAAGAGGATGATAGAGGTATAAATCATACTTACCCCTGTATCCTGGAAAGAATTGGTGATGGCTTGTGATATGGTATCTCCTAGGGAACGTGCCAGCCTATAACGTGCCAGGAAGTGAATAGAGTCATCCACAGCTATTCCGAAGGCTACTCCAAAGACCAGGGCAGTAGATGGCTTAAGTGGAATCCCAAAAAATCCCATAACGCCTGCTACCATGATGAGAGGTAGAAAATTGGGAATCAGGCTTATTACAATCATTC
>JBCDBC010000871.1:0-3232 GCA_039184535.1 Bacteroidota bacterium
CGTTCTCACTCATCAAAATAAGTCCGCCCCCATGCAGTCAGATAAGGAAGTAGATCCTTCTGTTCAAAGAGGTTTTGACGAGGATTATGCGATGGCAGGTGCAGTTAAAGGGATAGATATTATTCTTGGGGGCCACTCAGATAACGGGCTTTGGGAGCCTGTCAAACATCCAGAAACAGGAACGCTGGTTGGGATCACCTTTGGACAGGGGAAGTACCTAGGGTATATGAAGCTGGCCGTAGATAAAAAGCAGAAAAGGGTATCTCTCAAAGAAGGAAAGCTGATTCCTGTCATATCAGATAGGCTGGAGCCTCATCCTGAAATTAAATCTCTAATTGAGCAAGCACGAGAAGAGAACCCACAGTTGACCAAGGTGATCGGGAAGAACCTAAGCACAGGCTACCGTAAGTATAATGCTGAGTCCAACCTGGGGAATTTTATGGCAGATGCCATAAAGGAAGGTTCAGGATCAGATATAGGACTAGTCAATCCTGGCAGCATACGAGCTGATTTGGATGTAGGAGAAATCACTGTGGAAGAGATCAAGAATATTTATCCCTTCATAGACCAGCTCAAGGTAGTATCTGTAAATGGAAAGGCACTAGAAGAGCTAATAGAATATTCTGCCAGTCTCACTTATGGACTCGCCCAATTCTCTGGACTGGAAATAACCTATGACTTCCAGAAGCCTATTGGAGAGCGAGTGGTACAGGCAAAGGTAGACGGAAAGAAGATAGATGATAAACAAGCTTATACCATCGCTTGTAGTGGTTTCCTGGCAAGAGGAGGAGACGGATATAGATGGCTAAAAGAAGGAAATCCCGTCAAGGGAAAACCGCAGAAACTCATAAATGTATTAATCAGCTATGTGGAAGAACGTAAGGAAATCGAGCTCCCTGAAGTAGGTAGATATAAGTTTTTGAAATGATAATTGAAAACTTGGCGCCTTGGCGGCTTTGCGTGAAGTTTTGCACGCAAGAATTAGTTAAAGCTAAAGCTGGTAAACACTATTCTCTCATAAGGATTTTCTTCTCCTGCCTCAAATAGGCAACCCATTATCTCATCTTTTATGACCAGGTCTGAATAGGCTGCTGGACCTGCATGAAGGACAATAGAAGACGGCCATGTCATACCATCATCGGGACTCATTTTGAGTATCATGTTCACTCGGGAAGCCGTATCTGCCGGATTGGTGAAGAAAAGTATATGCTGTTCTCCGGAGAAATAACTCTGAATACTTGCCTGACAAATTGGTTCTATCAGCGTACTGTCATGCTGCTGATTTACCCAGCTTAGTCCGCCATCTTCGCTATAGGCAATTTGCCTAAACTTCTGGCTGCGGTCGTAGTTTCTCATGTTTAACATGAGACGCCCATCTGAAAGCTCTGCTACTTCACACTCATTTACCTGGTCATTAGGAGTAGTTCCCCCCAGTTGCCAATTCTCTCCATGGTCATCTGAAAAGATGAGGTGAGAATAGTACTTCTTGCTCTCAGCTTCAATGTGATCACAGCCCAGCACCAACCTGCCTGCATATTCTCCAGTTTGAATCTGTGTACCTGATCCTGGTCCGGTAGCATACCATGTCCAGGAAGTGTCCTTCACAGTGGAGGTGATTTCTCTCGGCTCTTCCCAACTTTTCCCCTGATCTGTGGATCGTATCACAAACACATGACGTCCACCCTCACTAGTCCGATCTATGATTTGAGATTCTTTGTCAGTTCCTAAATTCCACGTACAGAGGAGGTGAATGTCTCCGGTAGTTTTGTCTAGAATGGGCGCTGGGTTTCCGCTGGTATTCTCTCCGCTATCCCAGATAAGTTGAAGGGGACTCCAGCTTTTACCACCGTCTTCAGAGGTTTTCATGACCAGGTCTATATCTCCCGTATCAGAGCACCCTCTTTTTCTCCCTTCAGCAAAAGCGATCAGTTTGCCTTTCCCAGGAGAAATAATGGCTGGGATTCTATAGCAGGCATATCCTTTTTCTCCACTAACAAAGACTTCCTGAGAATAGTCAATAGCTAAGGAATCTTTGGGTAGCTCATTGCAAGAGAGAAATAAGAAAGCTGTAGAAGCCAGAAGAGCAAGTAGTGTTCTCATAAGACCATGTTTGGAACAGATAGTTGTTAGATGAAAATAAAGGATTGTAGGTTCTGACAAGCAAATTTTATAAAGAATAGCGAGCTATTGTGAAGAAAAGTAGCGCAGATCAGGTTCTGTAAGCCTGTATTGTCTGTAGAAAGTAGCGTTTCGAACATGGTCGAAGTTAATCTAGTTGATTCAATAAAATCCTTAGATTGATATAATTTAGCGGTAGATAATGGGGAAGCTAACCACTATTCTCCTTCAAGCCTTAATATTTTTTATTCAAAATTCAATATTCATCATTCAACATTACCCCCTACATGCAAATCGGAATAGATAGTTTCGCAGCAGTACCTTCTCTTGAAGTAGCCGATAATCCTGAAGCACGTGCTAAAGCCATGAATGAGCTTCTGGAAAGAATAGAGTTGGCAGATAAGGTGGGGCTGCACCACTTTGGGATGGGAGAGCATTATCGTAAGGAGTTCCTGGACTCAGCTCCCACCATGATATTAGCGGCCGCAGCGAGTAGGACAGAGAATATCATTCTGCGTTCTGCCGTAACGGTGATCAGTGCGGGAGATCCTGTGAGAATATTCCAAAATTTTGCTACCCTGGACCTGATTACCAAGGGTAGGGCTGAGATGGTGGTAGGTAGAGGTTCTTTTATTGAATCTTTTCCCCTATTTGGCCTGGACCTGAATGAGTATGATCAGCTCTTTGAGGAGAAGCTTAGGCTCTTGATGAAAATCAGAGCAAAGGAGTTTGTGAACTGGGATGGGAAGTTTAGACCTGCCATGGATAATCTGCCTGTCTATCCCAGGCCTTATCAGGAAAAGCTACCCATTTGGATAGGAGTAGGGGGAACGCCTCAGTCTTTTTTACGTGCTGGTTTACTAGGATTGCCTCTCATGGTAGCAGTGATAGGGGGAGAGACTCAGAGATTTAAGCAGTTAGTAGATTTGTATTGGCGGGGAGTAGATCAGGGCGGACATGATCCTTCCGAGCTAGAGGTAGGCTTGCATTCTCTAGGTTTTGTAGGCAGGGATACACAAAAAACCTTAGCTCATTTCTTAGCTAAGGAATGAGCGATGGAATGAGCTTAGGAAAAGGATAAAGTATAAGCTAAGGAATGAGCAAATGAATGAGC
>JBCDBC010000872.1:0-3231 GCA_039184535.1 Bacteroidota bacterium
AAATATAGTCCGAAAACGATTTAATTGCATCATCCCAACCATCATTTGTAGTAATATACGTATCTATCTTATCCATTACATCAAAATCTTTCTCTTTTCTTATGCGTTGGATGACACTGACAAACTCCCTCGCAATTCCTTCATTTTTAAGGGGTTCACTTACATGCAAATCCAACGACACAGTGAACTTTCCATCTGAAGCAACTGCCCATCCGGGAATATCCTGAGAGGTAATTTCAACATCGGATAGTTCTAAAACGAAAGTTTTCTCAGACAGTTCCAGTTCTGCGGCACCTTTTTGCTCAAATGCACGAATATCCTCCTGACTGAATTTTGCCAGAGCAGGCCCTATCTCCTTGATCAACTTCCCTACCTTAGGACCAAGTGCCCTGAAGTTAGGTTTGATCTTCTTGACTAGTAACTCATTATCCTCCGTGATATACTCTACCTCCTTCACATTCACCTCTGAAGCTATGAGTTGTCTCACTCTGTCCATATCTTCTCTCATCTGACCGGAGTTCATCACTACCATCGTCTTCTGAAGAGGCTGTCTTAAGTTCAGTTTCTCTTTCTTGCGGATTCTGGCTATGAGGGTTCGCAGGCGCTGCGCCATGCTCATGCCTCTCTCCGTATCCAGGTCTATCAACTCCTGCTTCCATTCAGGGTAGTGGGCGTGATGTACACTCTTCAGCTTCTCATCTCCTTCAAGGTCTCTGTACAGCCAATCAGAATAGAATGGCGCAAAAGGACTCATCAGTATACTGACTGTTCTCAGACACTCATGTAGAGTTTCAAAAGCGGCCTTATCGCCATCCCAGAAACGCCTTCTGGATAGGCGTACGTACCAGTTGGACAGTTGATCTACAAACTCCTCAATGGCTCTCACCGCACGGGTAGGCTCATAGTCATCCAGGTGCTCTTCTACTTCCTTGATAAGAGAATTTAGAACCGAGATGATCCATCTGTCCAGCTCTTCACGTTTCTCTTCTACTATTTTTTCCTCCTCATTATAGGAGAATGACACTATGTTCGCATAGAGAGCGAAGAAGCTGTACGTATTATAAAGTGTCCCGAAGAATTTCTTTCTCACCTTGTCTACCCCTTCCACATCAAATCGGAGATTCTCCCAGGGAGAGGTATTTCCCATCATATACCATCTGGTAGCGTCTGCTCCATAAGTACCAATGGTTTCAAAAGGATCTATGACGTTTCCGGTACGCTTGGACATCTTCTTTCCTTCTTTGTCCAGCAATAGTCCCGTAGAAATCACATTCTTATAGGCTACACTGTCTTCCAGCATGACCGCTATGGCATGCAGGGAGAAGAACCACCCTCTGGTCTGGTCTACCCCTTCTGAGATGAAGTCTGCTGGGAAGTTAGCCTTGAATACATCCTGCTTTTCAAAAGGATAGTGCCACTGCGCAAAAGGCATGGCCCCTGAATCAAACCATACGTCTATAAGGTCTGATTCTCTACGCATAGGCTGGCCACTCGCACTTACCAGGACTACCTCATCCACCATAGGCTTGTGCAGGTCCAGCTTATCTTCTTCGAAGAACCCATCCAGCTTTGCCTGTGTTATGAAACCAGCAGCCACAGACTTAGCCATTTCCTCTTTCAACTGCTCAAGTGAGCCTATGCAAATTTCTTCTTTAGTATCCGCTGTACGCCAGATAGGGAGGGGTACGCCCCAGAAACGGGAACGCGAAAGGTTCCAGTCCACCAGATTCTCCAGCCAGTTCCCAAAACGACCCGTGCCAGTGGAGGCTGGCTTCCAGTTGATGGTCTTATTCAGGTCTATCAGCCTATCCTTAACCGCAGTGGTGCGGATAAACCAGCTATCCAATGGATAATAGAGAACTGGTCGGTCTGTACGCCAACAGTGAGGATAGGAGTGCTCGTATTTTTCTACTTTGAAGGCCTTGTTCTCCTGCTTCAGCTTGATGGTGATATCTACATCCGTAGACCTTACTTCCTCCTGCCCATAGTCTTTCACATAACGTCCAGCGAAGTCTGTTACTTCCTTCACAAAACGTCCCTGCTTATCCACCAGCGGCATGTCATTTCCATTCTCATCTTTCACCAGGAGAGGTGGAATGTCATTCTCTGCTGCTACCTTAAAGTCATCCGCACCAAAGGTAGGCGCGATATGCACGATACCTGTACCGTCTTCTGTAGACACAAAGTCTCCAGCTATCACCCTGAAGGCAGGCTTATCAGGCTGCACATAAGGCAGTAGTTGCTCATATTCTATCCCCAACAAATCTGCCCCCTTCATTTCCGCTTCTATCTTCAGGTAAGGGATGGGCTTATCACCTTGTTTGAAGTCTTCCGGCAAGAGTTCATCCTTTTGCTCCGAGAAATATTTTCCCATGAGCGCTTTTGCGAGAATGACGCTTACAGGTTCCAGGGTATATCTGTTCAGGGTTCTCACCTGAACGTAATCTATTTTCTTTCCTACTGCCAGGGCGGTGTTAGATGGCAGTGTCCATGGCGTAGTGGTCCATGCGATGAAGTACTCATCATCGGTTCCTTTACGCTTGAACTGAGCCACAGCAGAAGTATCCTTGATGTCTTTATAGGCACCCGGCTGATTCAGCTCATGAGAAGAAAGGCCCGTTCCTGCCGCGGGAGAATAGGGCTGTATGGTAAAGCCTTTATACAAGAGTCCCTTGTCATGGATACGCTTCAGCAGATTCCAGACAGATTCTATGTAGTTATTCTCAAAAGTGATGTATGGATCATCCAGGTCTACCCAATAGCCCATCTTACGAGTCAGGTCGTCCCACATGTCCTTAAACTTCAGGACATCCTTTCTACACTCCTCATTGTACTCCTTGACAGAGATGGTTTTCCCGATGTCTTCTTTGGTAATACCCAGTCGTTTTTCTACTTGTATCTCTACGGGCAGCCCATGCGTGTCCCATCCGCCCTTACGCTTTACTTGAAAGCCTTTGAGTGTTTTGTACCTACACACAAAATCCTTGATGGTACGGGCCATCACGTGGTGGATACCCGGTTTCCCATTAGCAGATGGGGGACCTTCGTAGAAGGTGAAAGTAGGATCACCTTCACGCACCTTGATGCTTTCCTCAAAGGTGTTTTCCTCCTCCCAACGTTTCAGGATTTCCTGATCTATGTCTGTGAGCGAAAAGTGTTTATACGCTGGATATGTACGAGCCATAATGGACCTCAAAAAAGATATTGGAATGGGTTAAACGACTAGCGGCA
>JBCDBC010000873.1:0-3230 GCA_039184535.1 Bacteroidota bacterium
GCTTTCAGAAATGAAGAAAAAGCGGGACCAATACTTAGTGCTTTGGTAGCTCAGAGAGACTCTTTGCATCCAGGTTTAAAGGTAATGATAGCCTGTGGAGGGTGGGGAGCGGATGGATTTTCTGATATGGCACTCACTCCTGAAACAAGAAAAGCTTTTGTAGAAAGCGCTGTCGCCTTCAATAAGAAATACGGCCTGGATGGACTAGATATAGATTGGGAGTATCCAAGTATTTCCGGAGCTGGAACCATGGCCAGACCGGAGGATAAGGAGAACTTCACGGCTTTGATGCAGGAATTAAGAGCTGGACTGGATCAATTGGATAGGCCCCAAACTCTCACCTTTGCCTCAGCGGGCTGGGAGAGGTATTATGATAATATAGAACTGGACAAGGTCATGCCCGTCATAGATTACATGAATGTCATGACCTATGATCAGGTGACCATTTATACGCCTTACACTGGTCATCATACACCCTTAGGATGGATTAGAGCTGAGGATATTGAGCCATATCCAGCTAAAGCTTATGTGAAAGAAAGGCAGGAAGCCATGGCAGAAAAAGGACTTACATGGTCGCCAGGTTCAGCTGAGCATATCACCAACTTCTGCGTGGAGAATGGCATAGATCCTAAGAAGATCGTGATAGGGGCAGCCTTTTATGGAAGGGCCTGGAAGGGGGTACCTCCACAGGAAAATGGACTATACCAACCCAACAGCGGAGCACATATTGGGTGGAGTGGATATAGCCAAATTCGGGAAGAGTTTGAGGAGAAGAATGGGTATACCCGTTACTGGGATTCCATTGCACAAGCACCTTACCTCTATAATCCGGCTGATAGTATCTTCATTTCCTATGATGATACCGTTTCAGTGAGAATGAAAACGGAATTCGTGCAGGATCATGGGTTAGGCGGAATTATGTTTTGGCAGCTTAGTAATGACACACGGGAAGAGAATAATCTATTAGATGCGATTCATGCTGCAGCCACCAGGTAAAGCTAGTTTCTAAGAAGAAACTCTGCATCTATCTGTAGCTTGAGGTGTAGGGCCTTTGCCAGCTCAAAAGTAAGTTGACGCTTCCCATTCATAATCTCGCTGATTCTTGAAGGGGTAGTATCTAGAAGTGCAGCTAAATCTTTCTGCTTAAGTTTTCGCTGATACATTTTCAGCTCAAGCATCTCCTTTAGGTTTTTTGGCTCAAAGGAATAATGCTTCTCCTCGTAATCAGCAATCTTATCTGAAAGTATGTTCAGCTCCTTAAATTCCGGAGAATCTGGATTTGTTTCATTCCCTACTACCACTAGGAGTTCATCCATTCTTTCGAGCGCCTTTTTATATGTTTCCTTGCTTAGCATAAGTCAATCAGATATTTCTTACATCAACTTTATCATAATCCAAATGAGTACCAATAAACCTAATATAGACCTTCTGAGAGGCAAAAATGATAATTGCAATTAGCCTAAAATCGTTGCCTTTAACGTTGAAAACGAATCGGTTTCTTCCAACATAGTCGGTACTTGGAAAATCCTGCCTTATCTCTGAGAAGTTTCGCCAGCTAGCTTTTTTAGTTTTCTCGTACCAGTAAAGTAAAGGAAGTTTTGCCTGGGTGTATTTGGTGGAGAATTCCGTTAGTCTCCTTGGCGTTACAACCCACATATACAAAGATAAGAAAATGGGAATAAAATTCTATATTTGGGAATTAAGTTCTGTGATTACCTATCTTTTTTAGCGTTGAAAGAACTTAGCGGCTCAGCGGCTTTGCGTGAAATAATATCACCCAAAGTCGCTAAGGCTCGAAGAGAAAGTCTCAGGACAGCAGAACTGCCCATGCACCCATAAGGTCTCCTGCTTCCAGAATCTCCTTAGCCTGGAAGGGTCTGCTAGGTAGTTGCTCATTTTCCGGGAGTTGAGCTAGTTTTTCCAGGGAACGATCTAAGTTAGCCTCCACCATGATTTGCTGGATTTTTTCCGATTGGGGCCTCCAGCTATGAGCTTTTTTCTGTACTTCTTCCTGATTTTTCTATGAAAATCTTAGGATGGTTTAATATTTGAACGCTTTAGTAAAACAAAGTACTTAATTCTTAAAGTGTCATAAGAATTATTAAGGTGGTAGAAATTATGTACAGACTATCATGGAAAAGTAAGACGTCTGATCGTTCGGGTCACGGAGAATATGTATTCGCGTCTAAAAATTCAGCACAGTCAGCCGCTGACAAGGCTAATAAGAAAAATCCTGGCCTTCATTACTATGTAGAGTTGAAACCGACTAAGAAATAATTCAAAAGACCCACTCATACTATCAGGCGAAGAGGCGAACCTACCACTTTTCTGAGCGTGTACGTTGTAGACCTCAGGATAATAAAACTGCCCAGGCGCCCAAAAGATCCCCTGATTCCAGAACTTCTTTGGCCAGGAAGTGTCTGCTAGGTAGCTGCTCATTTTCTGGTAGTTGAGCCAGTTTTTCCAGGGAACGATTGAGATTAGTTTCCACCAAGGTTAACTGGATTTCTTCTTTAGTAGGGAGTTGTTCTATATTGGCCAGCCTTCCCAGGTTATTTCCCGTTAGCACCTCAGAATTTCTGATTCCTTCAGGTAGCTGATCTACGCCTATCCCTTTTTTCCTTAGTGGCTTGGGGATTTCAAACATGCTCTCCTGATTAGTCTTGGTATACCATATACCCCCCATTCTTCCAACAAGGTTCAACTTTAGGGGATCGAGTTTTCCTTCCTCATCCAGGTACTCATTTCTGAGATGAATCTGGACCACTCTACAGACCACTAAGGTTCCGGCTCCTCCCTCATCTCCCAGCTCTATCATATCATCCACCACACACTCAAAAGAAACGGGTGCTTCTCCTACCCTGGGTGGTTTCACCTTATCTGAAGGAATCTGAGTAAAGCCCGCCTTCACAAATTCGTTTACTCCCTTATCATAAGCAGTGCTGGAAAGGGACATTTGCTCCACCATGGGGTAGTTGACTATGCTGATCACCGTTTCCTTTACCTGAAGGAGGTTGTCGTGTGTATCCTTAGTGGTATTATCTCTTCCTCTACGTGTGGGGGAGAATACTACTACAGGCGGATTCGTGCTGAATACATTGAAATAGCTGAAGGGACTCAGGTTCACATTGCCTTCAGCATCTACTGTACTCGCAAAAGCAATAGGCCTGGGAGCAACAGCTGTCAATAAATATCCGTGCCTTTCTTTTTGAGGCAGTTCATATGGGTCA
>JBCDBC010000874.1:0-3228 GCA_039184535.1 Bacteroidota bacterium
GAATTGGCTACATACTCCTTTTTGGGCTATTCTACTATATAGGAAAAGCTGACTTTTTAGTAGGATTTACGCTATGGGGAGGATTTGTAGCTCTTCTTTGTGTTCCACTGGATAACCAGATGAGAATCAACAAGATTAACAAAGTGCTGAGAGATAGAGGCTACAAGGATTGAGTAAGAAACAGTTCATAGCGCTGATTCAGGAACACAAACGGCTCATCAATAAGCTGGTATTTACCTATGCCCGTACCCCTGAAGATCAGGCTGACCTCAGGCAGGAGATTCTCTTACAGGCATGGAAATCCTTTGCCCGGTTTCAAGGGAAGAGTAAGTTCTCTACCTGGCTTTTCAGGGTAGGCATCAATACAGGCCTTACCTACCAGCGGAAAAAGAAGAAAGAAGGACATGGGGAGCTGGGAAAGCCTATCCCCGATAAGGGAAAAGAGGATTATGGGAGTAAGGAGTTGCTTCAGGCTATTCTCTCAAAACTAAACCCGGTAGAAAAGACCCTTATCATAGCCACCATAGAAGGCTATGATCAGCAAGAAATAGCGGAAATGCTGGGGATTACCGTAGGAAACGTGAGAATCAAGTTGTTCAGAATTAGACAAAAACTGGAAGAATATGGATATAAAAGAATACTGGGATAAGCAGGACTGGGATGAATCCACATTCTCCTATGAGGCAAACTCTATTATGGAGCAAATCCAGTCTTCTTCCTCCTCTGCCATGTCCCAATTGAGAGGGTGGCTCTTACGTGAGTGGATCCTATGCCTCATAGGGGCTAATGCAGCTATTATGCTGGCCATATTCAAACCAGAAGTAGCTTATATAATATCTGCTATTTTTATAGGGGGTAGTTTCATATTTAATGGTGTACTTCTTAGTCGCTTACTGATCAGGTACCATCAGTTTGATATAAGTACTCATACCGTTCTTGCCATTAAAAATGTACTATCCTTATTCAAAGAATTTGGGCGAATTCAGAAAAAGACCATTCCCCTCATTATGGGTCTATCAGCTGTGGGGGGGGTCATCATCGGCTTTTTATTTGATGATAAATCCTCGACAGATCTAGTTGACAAGTGGTACACCATTCTTTTAATGGCCACTCTCATCGGTGTTGGCTGGAAGTATGGGTATAAGATTGCCAAATTCTTTACCCCCAAGAGCATGAAGGCCAACCTAAATGTGCTGAAAGAGAACCTCAAGTTGCTCGAAGAAGAAAATGAGGCTGAGGAAGAATCTTGCTAACAAACAGAATTACATAGGGGCAAATTAAATATTGTGTTTACCTTCGCCCCATGATTGGCATACTAGCAGAGAATCCGCTTCTATTACTGTTTGTGGTAGCTGCCATAGGATATGGAATGGGCAGTATAAGCATACGTGGAAGTAAACTGGGCGTAGCCGCTGTACTCTTCGTAGGGCTGTTCTTTGGGGCTCTGGATGACAAGCTCCAGATTCCCAATATCATCTTCCTTTTGGGACTCTCCATCTTTGTGTACTCCATAGGCCTAAGTAGTGGTCCCGGATTTATGGCCGCTTTTACAGGAAAGCGTCAGAAAGAACTAGGATTTACCGTCCTGATGACCATACTCTCAGGTTTTGTAGCATTGGGTATGTTTTACCTCTTTGGGCTTACCCCTGGTACTACCGGAGGAATGTTTGCTGGTTCTTCTACTAACACCGCAGCACTGGCTGGTCTTCTGGATGCCATCCAAAAGAATGCTTCATTATCAGATCCCACTACCCTGACGGAAAGTGCCGTGGTGGGTTACTCCATCACCTACCCTATGGGCGTATTAGGAGGGATGATCGCCATTATATTCATGCAGCGACTCCTTAAGATAGACTATGCTCAGGAAGCCCAATCCCTCAAACATGAGTACCCCATAGATTCTAGTATAGCCAACGCGACCATAGAAGTTTTGTCTGATGAATTCTCACACATTTCTATCCGGGATTTATTAGCCCAACATAGGTGGACAGCTACCTTTGGACGAGTACTTCGAGATGGAAATACCTTCCTGTCTAATATGGATCTTTCTTTCAAGCAGGGAGATTTAGTGGCAGTAGCAGGAAGAGAAAAAGACATAGAAGAAATTGCAGAAACGCTTGGAAGAGTCTATGAGAGAGAATTAACCAGAGAACCTTCTGACATAGAAATTCACAGAGTATTTGTTTCTAATCCAGAAGTAGCTGGACAAAAAATAGCAGCCCTGAACCTAAATGAGAAGTATTCTACCATCATCACCCGCGTGAGACGTGGGGATGTGGACCTTCTCGCCAGAGGTGATACGGTAGTAGAGCTGGGTGATAGAATCCGTTTTGTTTCCCGTAAGAAAGACGTGAGTCCCCTCATTAAGTTGTTTGGGGACTCCTACCAATCGCTTAGCCAAATAGACCTAGTTTCCTTTGGATTAGGGATGGCCATGGGCCTACTTCTGGGCATGGTTACATTCACCATTCCAGGTGGCATTTCCTTCCAGTTGGGCTTCGCGGGTGGTCCCTTATTGGTAGCCCTGGTACTAGGAGCCATTAGGCGTACGGGCTCCATCGTTTGGACGCTACCCTATGGCGCTAACCTAACCCTCAGACAATTCGGTTTAATCTTATTACTAGCTGCTGTGGGTACACGGTCCGGGCATACCTTTGTGGAAACTGTGCAAGGTGGAGGGGGAGGTGCCATTTTTCTGGCAGGATGTATCGTCAGTCTGGCTACGGCCTTTGGGACCCTCTTCATCGGCTATAAGCTCTTCAAAATTCCTTTTAGCATACTCACCGGCATGGTAGCCAATCAGCCTGCTATTTTAGATTTTGCGCTGACACGTACAGGTAATCTCCTCCCTACTTTTGGCTATGCCGTCATGTTCCCCATAGGACTGATCATGAAGATCGTGATAGTGCAGGTGTTGTTTGCCTATTTGATATGACACTAAATACTACTTTGTCACTTTAGTGAGAATCATTCAGCGGATACCGGTTAGACCGGTACAACCATTCAGTTGGCAAGCAGGCGCTTGCCTACCCTCAAATGCGCGCTGAACAAGCTCCTGCTTGTTCAGCGCGCATTTGAGGGTAGGCAAGCTCCTGCTTGCCAACTGAATGGTTGTACCGGTATAACCGGTATCCGCTGAATGATTCTCACTAAAGTGACAAAGTAGTATTTAGTGTCATATCAAATAGGCAAACAACACCTGCACTATCACGATCTTCATGATCAGTC
>JBCDBC010000875.1:0-3223 GCA_039184535.1 Bacteroidota bacterium
CTCTTTACATTCTCAGGATTAGCCAAAGCTGTTCCCTGGTTACAAGCGGCTACTAGTAGGGCTTTATTGATGGTGATCTTTCTTCCTTTGGTATCATTGGAAGCTACTCTTCTGATAAGTTCTCGGGCTACCAAGCCTCCCCTACTGGCAGTCAGCAGATCAAAGCTGTGCACACGATCTTCCGGTAGATTGTCCAGCAACCAGTCCACATTATCTGCTGGGCTCTGGTGCAGGTTAGGATGGTCAAAGGCGATGATCCTTTCTCCATAATGGGCATTGAGCACATTCATATTCTCAGATTCAATCAGCGGCCCAAAGGAACCATCTGTATTTTTAAAGGTACCTGGTATCATCAAAAGGGTAGATCCTTCTGTCTCGGCTACACCTGAGCGTGCAAACTGATCCCAATCAGGGATACCATTTCTGACAGCTTTACTGGCGACCAGATTTAGCCCATAAGGACGATTCTTTTTCTCATACTTCTTCACCACGCCTGTTACGGCCTTACCCACTACACCTGAGATTACGCGGATGATTCTCTTGACAAGTCCTTTCTTTTTTCCTCGGGTCATCATGCTACCCTCAGTTGTAGCCATGGCCTTTTTCCTGGGGATGGAAAAGCTTACCTCATCTTTAGAGGAGAGTGATCTGGTAGCAGTTTCCGGGAAGATCCATTGTGGAATACCTGCCTCATCATAATGGAGGACAGCTATAGGCGTTTTCCCATCTTTCACAGGTACGTTCATGTTGATGGGTTCTGGTCTTGACAGACTTCTGGTCGCAGTATCTTCTCCGTCATCCATGACCTCCATCTCAAACTCATACATAAGGTCTAGTTCTTCTCCATGAAGTGCTGCAAGAAGCATCTCAAGTTCTTCTGCTTGCTCATCTCTTGAGAGGGAACGGGTAGTTAAGTGTGGGTCTACCTTTTCTATAAGGCCAGTTAGGCCAGGGGCTTGTAGAGTTACGCCATCCTCACAGATCTGTACAGAAGCGTTTTTGCCGTTGAGTTGGATTGGGGTATTCATGACTGTGTATGCTTTAGGGTATTTAGCTCAATATATCTGTTTATGGTCCTAGAGTGATAATAGTCGCTCTTTTTAAACAGAATATTAGGTATTTCTCAAAATTGAAGGAAAAAACCAACTTTTAGCTGGTAAGTGGCTGGTTTAGAGGGGTAGTAGGAGAGGAGATATTACTGATTCTGATACTCCGCCCAACCCCTCAGCTTATCCACAGCTGCCTGGAAGTCTTCCGGGAGCTCGCTGTCAAAGCTCATGTGCTCTTTTTTGGTGGGGTGGTCAAAGGAAAGGGACTTTGCGTGTAAGCCCTGACGTGGCATGAGGGCCATGACGTTTTTGATGAACTGCTGGTACTTTTTGGTGTTGGGGCCTTTGAGGACTTTGTCTCCGCCATAATCTGAATCATGGAAGAGGGTATGGCCCAGGTATTTCATGTGTACCCGTATTTGATGGGTACGACCTGTCTCCAGCTTGCAACTTACCAAGGTAGCTACCCCATAGCGTTCCAGTACTTTGTAATGTGTAACGGCATGTTTACCTGATTCTCCATTAGGGAAGGCGTAGAAGATTTTGCGGTTCTTTGGATGGCGACCTGTATTGGCAATGATGGTGCCTTCGTCCTCCTTTACATCTCCCCAGACCAAGGCCAGATATAATCGGTCGGTAGACCGGTCGTAGAACTGCTTGGAGAGATGGGTGAGGGCAAATTCACTTTTAGCCACTACGAGAATGCCAGAAGTGTCCCTATCTATTCTGTGTACCAGGCCCGGCCTCATGCTATTGGTTTCTCCCTTAGGCTGGGGAAGGTGCTGGAAGTGCCATAGTAGTCCGTGTATGAGCGTACCCGTCCTGTGCCCTATACTCGGATGGACCACCATACGAGGTGGCTTCTGCACCACGATCAGGTCATCATCCTCATACATGATGTTGAGCGGAATATCTTCTGCTTCCAGTTCCGGCGGAGGGGGATAAGGAAGCATGAGTCTGATGACATCATTTGGGCGGGTTTTATAGGAGAGCTTGACAGGCTTATCATTGACGGTGATGGTACCTGCCCGGGAAGCATTCTTGATCTTGGAGCGGGAGGTATTGGGAAGCAGATTAGAGATGTATTTGTCTATTCTCATAGGCTGCTGACCTCCTGTTACTATGAGGGTATAGTGCTCGAACAGCCCATCTTCTTCAGAGGAATGTTCTTCTCTGTCAAAGCTTTGGTAATCCTCCTTATTGCTACGGTGCTTGATGAGGGCCTTATTTTCTTTCTCAGCCATCTTTTGCCTCCTTTCTGGGAAATAGTCTGGGCTTGTCCAGATTGAGCTTCCAGACTTTGGTGCTCAGATAGAATAGCACTATCCCACATATCATGAGAATGGAAGAAATAAGTTCTGCCTGGGTGATCTCAAAGCCAGCTATATGATAAGTAGAGTTGACCCGAATTTTCTCTATCCAGAAACGCTCAAGCCCATTGAAGAAAAGGTAGATCCCTGAAAGCTGTCCCCAGTAGGGAAGCCTTTTTCTGATACTCCACAGAAAGGCAAAAATGATTAATGCCAGGGTGATCTCATAGATAGGTGTTGGAAAAACGGGTTGTGCCAACTGATGGCAGAAGTCTCCTTCACAGCCTGGAATGGGGATTCCTTGATTGAGGACATTATGGGGATAAGAATACGACCATATCCAATCTGGCATGAAACGTATCCAGTCTGGCTTAGAAGCAGTATTTACAATACCCCAGTCTCCATCTCCTGATACTTGACAGCCGATTCTTCCTATTCCATAGCCTAACATCAGAATGGGAGCCGCAGTATCTGCAAAGGGTAATATTGGATAGCCTTTCTTCACTACATAATAGCCTATGCCCACAGCTGCGCAAATCAGTCCTCCATAAAATGTCAGTCCTGAAAATGATAGAAGTGAACCCATAGGATCTGCTACAAAGTCTTCCCAATACTCAAGGTTATGGAAGATCTTGGCCCCTAGTATACCTCCCACAAAGGCGATCGTAAAAATAGTACCCATCTCATCTGATATGCCCCATCTGATGGTCTTCTTTTGTGGCTCAGTATCTTTCAACCTGTTCCAACTCCAATATTGATAGGCAGCAGTAAGTCCTCCTGAAATCATTGCCCATAGCCAGGAGCCTTTTAGGGAGAACATAGCCTCTTGGGGATTTCTCACATGAAAATCATAATCCTCTATCC
>JBCDBC010000876.1:0-3220 GCA_039184535.1 Bacteroidota bacterium
GCTTCATTCATGAGAATGACTCTCCTTTCATTCTGAATGCCTCTATATCTGTCATTCATGCCGTAAATGGTGGTATTGAATTGGTCATGACTTCTGATGGTCATCATAAGGTAGGTTCCTTCCTCCTGCTTTTGTGGTGGAAGTGGGATAACGGAAAACTGTGCTTTACCACTAGCCGTTTTGAAGACGCGTTCTCTGGCGCCATTAGGTAAGTAGAACCCAGCATCTTTGCGTACTCGCTCATTATAGTTTTCAAATCCTGGAATCACCTGAGAAATAGCCTCTCTAATACGGTCGTAAGAAGCGGCATAGCTAAGATAGTTTACTGGAGAATCAGGAAGGGTAGCAGCTGCTAATTCTGCTATGATGCTAATCTCGCTTTTGAGCTGCTCAGAAGGAGGTGTGAGAATTCCCTTGGATGACTGAACCACGCCCATGCTATTCTCACAACTGATGAATTGCTCTTCTCCTTGCTGAATGTCCTTATCCGTTCTTCCTAAGCAGGGGAGAATAAGGGCTTCTTCTCCCGTGATGAGGTGAGAGCGGTTTAGCTTAGTTGAAATCTGAACAGTCAACTCACAATTTCGGAGGGCTTGAGCTGTAAAAGCGGTATCCGGAGCTGCCGAGAGAAAATTTCCTCCCATGGCAAAGAATACTTTGGCCTTCCCCTCATGCATAGCCTGTATGGCAGGGACTGTAGCTAGTCCATGTTCTCTTGGGGCCTTAATCTTATGTACCTCTTCCAATTTATCTAAGAAAGCCTCTTTAGGCGCTTCCCAGATGCCCATGGTTCTGTCTCCCTGTACATTGCTATGCCCCCTGACGGGACAGGTGCCGGCACCAGGCTTACCTACTGCCCCTTTCAGGAGAAGGAGGTTGACCACTTCCTTGATGTTGTCTACCCCATTCTCATGCTGAGTCAGCCCCATGGCCCAACAAATGATGATCTTATCATACTTGCCGAAGAGGTCTGCGGTAGCTTGGAGATCATGCTTGTGTAAGCCACATAGCTCCAGACATTCTTCCAGATTGACTTGCTTAATGTCTTCCATGAACGCCTCATATCCATCTGTATAGGTGTTAATAAATGCTTGATCGAAGACGGTTCCAGGTGCTTGCTGTTCTTTCTCCCAGAGTAAATACATGAGTGCTTTGAGGAAGGCCACATCTCCATTAATCCTTACTGGAAGAAAAATGTCTGTTAAGGCAGTCCCTCCACTTAGCAGCTTTCCTATGGATTGAGGGTTGATGAAATTCATCAATCCAGCTTCAGGCAGGGGATTCACTGTGATGATCTTGCCGCCATTCTGTTTGCACTTCTCTAGAGCTGACAGCATACGAGGATGGTTGGTACCCGGATTTTGGCCCATGACCATGATGACCTCTGCTTCATGCAAGTCCTGTAGCGTGACAGATCCTTTTCCTATACCCAAGGTTTCTGATAGAGCCACTCCGGAGGACTCATGACACATGTTGGAGCAGTCCGGCAGATTGTTGGTGCCGTAATTCCTCACAAATAATTGGTAGAGGTAAGCGGCTTCATTAGAGGTTCTTCCAGAGGTGTAGAATAAGGCTTCGTCAGGAGAGTTTAGACCGTTGAGTTTATTAGCTATGAGCTGGAACGCATTCTCCCAACTGATAGGTTCGTAATGAGAAGCCCCCTTTCGGAGGACCATAGGCTCTGTCAGCCTTCCCAACTTCCCCAGTTCGAAATCAGACATCTCTCCCAGTTCCTGAACAGAATGCTGAGTAAAGAAGCGTGCACCTATAGACCGTTTGGTCGCCTCCTCCGCTATGGCCTTTACGCCATTCTCACAATACTCCCCTAGCTTAGATCTGTCGTCATCCGGGTCAGGCCATGCACAACCTGGACAGTCAAATCCTTCCTTTTGGTTGATGGCTAGGCTCAGCTTCAATGCATCTCCTGGACGCATGTGATCTTGCATATGTTTGAGGGAAGAACCCACAGCCGGCATACCAGCAGCTTTCTTTTTGGGTTGGCTAATCTTGAGGTTTTCTAGTTTCTCCGGAGATTGAGGCGAAACTTGATTAGAAGGAGAGTCTTTCATGTCCACTATAGATGTTGAAACTGCTTTCTTTGAGAAAACCAATGAGGGTAATTCCTTTTTCTGTTGCAAGAGAAACGGCCAAACTGGAAGGAGCCCCTATAGCTGCTATGACCGGAATACCTGCCATGGCGGCTTTCTGTACCAGCTCAAAACTGGCTCTCCCGCTTAGCATCAAAATACTTTCCCTGAAGGGAAGCACACCCTTACTGAATCCTTCTCCTATGATCTTATCCAATGCATTATGCCTACCTACATCTTCTCTCAGGATAAGTTGTTCTCCTGTTTGGGTAAATAAGCCTGCTGCATGTATGCCTCCAGTTTGACTGAAAAGAGATTGATGCTCTCTGAGCATGTCAGGAAGCTGCCTGAAGACAGTTGGGTCCCATTTAGCCTGGTCTTGATGTATGTCGAATAGGCTTAGCGTATGTATGGCGTCTATGGAAGCTTTTCCACACACCCCACAACTAGAGGTAGCATAAAAGTTTCTATCCATTTTCTGGAGGTCATATTCCTTCCCTTCTACCAAATGTACACAAATCATATTCTCATCTGGAAAGGATATTTTTTCTACCTCTTGAGAATCTTTAAGAATTCCCTCAGTAAAGAGAAAGCCCAAAGCCAGGTTTTCATCCTGACCCGGTGTCCGCATAGTGATGGAGATGGGGACAGGTAAAATGTCCCCTGCACCTATCAGTTGGATTTCTAGTGGCTCCTCTATGGCAATGGTATCTGTTTTCTCCTGAAGTTGATAGAAGTCTGAGGAATATACCTTTAGGTAGGTAATTCCTGGTTCTGATGTATGCGTGTATAATTCCAAAGGGTTAGTAGTTTTTCGTATTTAAAAGAAAAGATACGGAAATGAGACGATAGGTGAAATAGATCATAAATCCGTAATAAATCGTACATTCATTTCAAACAAATGATTAACTCACGCTATGATTAAACAGGGAGATTATGTGAGGGTAAAGACAAGCGTCAAGCTAAATAACGGGGAAGTTATGTCTGACTGGGTAGGAAGGGTAACATATATCCCACCAGATGAAGGTATTTGTGATGTAGGATTAGATGCTAAGTCCCTGGACTCCTTAAGTGAAGATTACCTGAGATACTGCGTTGAAGAGGGTGAGATTGGGACGGCACATACTTTCTCC
>JBCDBC010000877.1:0-3220 GCA_039184535.1 Bacteroidota bacterium
GTTAAAAAAGCCTGTCAGCCTGGAAGAAATGGCCAGTATTCTATCGTGCCGTTACATAGGAGATAAGGATCACCTGATCAGTGGAATTAATGAAATTCATCAAGTAGAAAGAGGAGATTTGACCTTTGTTGATGTAGAGAAGTACTATAAGAAGGCACTCGGAAGTAAGGCTACCACCATTTTAATCAATAAGGAAGTAGAGCCTCCAGAGGGGAAAGGCCTAATCATTAGTGATGAACCTTTTAATGACTATAATCGGCTAACCTCTTATTTTCAACCTCAATTACCTTTGGATATCTCTGGAGATCCTTCACTAGGCAAAGAGGTGAAAGTTGGAAGGAATGTCGTTTTCGGAGAAAATACTGAAATAGGAGACTTCACAGAAATAGGGCACAATGTGGTAATAGGTTCCCATGTAAAAATTGGTGCCCATTGTAAGATTCATGCTAACGTAAGCATCTATGACCATAGCATTCTCGAGGATTACGTAGTGATCAACTCAGGGGTAGTTTTAGGAGGGGAAGCATTTTACTTCAAATCACGACCTGACAGAAAAGATAAACTTCTTTCCAAAGGAAGAGTTTGGATCAAAGAACACGTTGATATAGGGGCTAACTGTACCATTGATAGAGGCGTAAGTGGAGATACGGTCATTGGTGCATACACTAAGTTGGATAACCTAATCCAAATAGGGCATGATACCGTAATAGGAGAGAGGTGTATTATCGCTTCTCAGGTAGGAATCGCAGGGGTGTGTCATATAGAAGATGAAGTGGTCTTATGGGGTCAAGTAGGAATCCCTAAGGAAATAGTGATAGGGAAGAAGGCCGTATTATTAGGAAAATCAGGGGCAATGAACTCCCTGGAGGGGGGAAAGACCTACTTTGGAATGATAGCAGGTCCAGTAAAACAAACCTTCAGAGAAATTGCTTCTATAAGAAAACTTCCAGACTTACTGAGAAAATGGGAAAAAGCTGACAAAAAGTCAGAATAATCCTGAACGGAATAATTTTTATGTATGTATAAAAGTTTGTGGCATTTGTAAGCAAGAAACAGTGAAGTATTTCTTAAAATGATTCCACAACTAATGTTTAATTTTGCGCATATAAACTAATCATAACTTACAACACAGATGGCTGAAACAACATCCCAGGTAAAATCCTTCATTCCATATAAAGTAAAAGACATTGCTCTCGCAGATTGGGGAAGAAAAGAAATCCAATTAGCAGAGGCAGAAATGCCAGGGCTAATGGCTTTGAGAGAAGAGTATGGGAAGGAGAAGCCGCTAAAAGGAGCAAGAATTGCGGGTTGTTTACATATGACCATTCAAACCGCAGTGTTGATTGAGACATTAGTAGAACTAGGAGCTGAGGTAACATGGTCTTCCTGTAATATTTTCTCTACGCAGGATCATGCCGCTGCTGCTATAGCTGCTAAAGGTATTCAGGTATATGCCTGGAAAGGAATGACTGAGGAAGAATTTGATTGGTGTATTGAGCAGACACTTTTCTTTGGAGAAGATCAGCAGCCACTAAATATGATTCTGGATGATGGAGGAGACCTTACGAATATGGTTCTCGATAGATATCCTCAGTTGGTAGAAGGCATAAAAGGTCTGAGTGAAGAAACTACTACAGGTGTTCACAGACTGTATGAAAGAATGAAGAACGGTACCCTTCCATTACCTGCCATTAATGTAAATGACTCTGTTACTAAATCTAAGTTTGATAACAAGTATGGATGTCGTGAGTCTCTGGTAGATGCTATCAGAAGAGCCACTGATGTTATGCTGGCTGGAAAAGTAGCAGTAGTAGCTGGATACGGTGATGTAGGAAAAGGTTCTGTAGCTTCTCTAAGTGGGGCTGGAGCCAGAGTGATCGTAACCGAGATAGATCCTATCTGTGCCCTTCAGGCTGCTATGGACGGCTACGAAGTGAAGAAAATGATCAATGCTATTCCTGAAGCTGATATCATTGTTACTGCTACCGGAAATAAGGACATCATCACCGGTGAACACTTCCGTCTGATGAAGGACAAGGCCATTGTTTGTAACATTGGACACTTTGATAATGAAATTGATGTAGCATGGTTGAATGACAACTTCACAGAGACCAAGGTTCAGATCAAGCCTCAGGTAGATCTTTACACCATTGGAGAAAAAGATGTGATTCTGCTGGCTGAAGGAAGACTGGTAAACCTGGGTTGTGCTACTGGGCACCCATCTTTCGTAATGTCTAACTCCTTCACTAACCAGACACTGGCCCAGCTGGAGCTTTGGAATAACACTGAGAATTACAGTAATGAAGTATACATGCTGCCTCGTCATTTGGATGAGAAAGTAGCTAAGCTTCACCTGGCCAAGATTGGTGTAGAATTAGACGAGTTGTCTAAGGATCAGGCTGATTACATCGGAGTAGAGCAGGAAGGACCATTCAAGCCTGCCTACTACAGATACTAATATCAACAGTAAGCATAAAAAAAGCTGGCCTTCTCAGGTCAGCTTTTTTAGTTTTTTCTCCAGATATATTCTATTCTCTTTGATGGTATCAGATGCTTCCACATGGGTAATCTGGAAATCCCTGCTGATACTAAAGAGAAGCATGTTCTGATGCATATTTCTGGTTTTCATATGTATATGAGAATAGCCCTTCCTTAAAGCCCATTTTTCCTGGAACTCAGCTAGCGCTTTTGCGATGCCCATTCTTCTAAATTCAGGGAGTACACCTCCCATCCAGCTATAAAAGTATCCCTCTTTCTCACTGGCATATCCCACTTTAAATCCTGCTAATTGTTGAGAAATACTTGCTGCGAGTAATAAATGCTCACGATCCTCTATCCTTTGATGATAAGTTTGTGCTGGGTAAGGATTTGAAAACTCTGGTACGAGTCTTGATAAGCTCACTATAGTGGAGATATCAGTTATATGAACTTCTACTGATTGTGAGGTATTAGGAATTAAATCCATATAAACAGAATTGTCAAATTTCGAAGATCCATAAATTCAATGGCTATTTAGGTAAAAAAAATGCCAGTTTATGTAGGTATTTTCAAAACTAAGATAATTCGAACATACATTTATATGATGTAGAGAATCAGCTCCAACCGTTTCTTGTCTCAAAAAAATCCGAGACATCCTTCCTTGCTTAACTATTCTCTCCAAAAGGTTTACCAAAAGAGTTCTTGTAAATAGCTGGCATGGAATTGCAATTACAAACAACCA
>JBCDBC010000878.1:0-3208 GCA_039184535.1 Bacteroidota bacterium
AAATCATTGCTTGCCAGGAAAGTCAAAATTCCATCTATGATTGTACAACCACATATCGAAAATGCTATTTGGCATGGTCTACTTAACAAAGAGGTGGGAACTAGAGAATTGTTTGTTTCAGTCATTGAATGGAAAATATTAGGGAAGATTTCGTGTTTACGTAACATTAAGGTAACCTCAAGTAGCTCTTGTTGTTCAGAAACATTTGCCTTCATGATAGTCATTCGGAAATGATCTGAATCATAAAAGCAGGAAAAAGTCTTAAAAATTTGTAAGAATAGACAACTACGAGACATATAGATCTCCTGAAAGTGATGATGTTTGTTCTATCTTTAGGGAACTTATCATGTATAGACTCAACAAACCTTCTTACTATTTTATAGTAGCCACGCTTTGCTTAATAATGTTTCCTGCCACTGTACAAGGGCAGTTAGAGACATTCTTCACAAAGTCAGATGCTTTCTTCAAGGCATATGTAACGGATGGAAAAGTCAAATATGACCAGCTGGCCAATACCACTGGGTTAGATGACCTGATTAAGCAAGTAGAGGAAACTTCTCTTCTTTCTCAGGGAGAGACTTCTGTAAAAGCATTTTACATAAACGCTTATAATCTTCTGGTGATCAAGGGTGCCCTTTCTGGCTACCCCCTTGGCTCAGTTCAGGATATTCCTAACTTCTTTGACAAGAAAGACTATATAGTGGCAGGAGCCAGAATGAGCCTTAATCAGTTGGAGAAAGAAATTCTCTTCCCCAACTTTCCGGATCCACGCCTCCACTTTGTACTGGTTTGTGGGGCTTTAGGCTGTCCCCCCATTACGGATTTTGCCTATGTGCCTGAAAAACTCGATCAGCAACTGGATCAGCAAACCAGACTTGCTTTGAATGATCCTTCCTTTATCAGATTAGACGCCGTAAAAAAGGAAGTAGGTCTTTCTCAGATATTTTCCTGGTATCCTCAGGACTTTGGGGGAAGCAAAGCCAACATCATCACCTATATCAATCAGTATAGAGATACCCAAATTCCTGCCTCAGCAGGGGTTTCTTACTATCCCTATGATTGGAGCTTGAATGAAGCTAAGCCTCTGACAGAGTTACTTCAGGGCAACCTAACTAATGTTGCCCAATCTGGCCCTAATAACTCCATCAGATATGTAGTGTCCTCTACCATTCCTAAAGGAACCATAGAGACTAAGATCTTTAATAATCTCTATTCTCAGGTGACTCGAAATGGTGGGGAGGATTTTGAACAGCGTTCCACCTTTTTTACCACCTTTATCACCTCTATCTATGGGGTATCAGACTATTTCAATGCAGGGGTAGAAATTAGATATAGAAGTACGCTGAATGCAGGATATCCCTCTTCTTCATTTGATGTATTTGGAGGAGGAGAAGATCAGGCATTCCGCCATGGGATTGCTACGGTAGGTCCCAAAATCAGGTGGGCACCCGTCCCCAAGTGGGGCAACTTCTCTGTTCAGTCAGCTCTTTGGTTTCCGGTTATGGATGAGCTTGAAGGAGGAAATGGAAGGCCATTTTTAGACTGGAATAATGCAACATGGTGGACCCAGGTGTTTAACGACTTCACCTTAGGTAATAGCTTCTCCCTATTTACAGAGGTAGACTTTCTCTGGGAAGACATAGGATCCAGTGGTAATGGGGCTTTTAACCGTGTTTCTACTCCTGTTACAGTTATCCTTAGCTATTTCCCAGAACCCAAGACTACTTTATATGCATTAAGTGGATATTCTCCCTTTTGGGCACCCGAATGGGATTATTTCTACCAATTAGGAGGTGGAGCAAAGTATCAGTTCACGCGTAAACTGGAGTTCGAGATCCTTTACACCTTCTTCAGTAATAGATTTTTGGATACAGAGTTACCCGTAGGGAACCCTATTTCTATGGAAAACCCTGAAACAGTGAATCGGGGTAGAGCTTCCACTGTAAACTTTGGAATTAGGTTTAATTTATGAGGGTATTAGGCTATAAATCCGTATAATGAACGGTAGCCTGAATCATCATGTACAGTATACTTTTTGAACTCTGCTCTAAAGGGTATAAAAGAATTTGCTGGGTCCTACTACTATGCTTTTGCGTGCTGCATAGTGGTAGGGCCCAGCAACCAGTTTCCTCTTTATCCTTTTCCGGCCTACGTAAAAGCAAACCCTCTCATCTGAGCCGGTTTATCCGACAGCAACCTAATGAGGAATTTGACCTGGAACAGTTTCAGGAGGACCTCCAGCGCCTTAAAAATCTCACCTCCATTACAGACGTAACCTATCGTCTGGATACCACCCAAAACGGTATAGACCTGACCATTATTCCGGAAGAAGCGTTGACCCTCTTTCCTATCGTGCTATTTGGCGGGATCAAAGATAATGTCTGGGTACAGGTAGGGGCTACAGACCTAAATCTCTTCTGGAGGGGGATACAGGCCACAGCCATTTATCGTAATAATGACAACAGGCATAATGGACAGCTTTATGTGAGAATTCCCTATATAAACGGCAGTAAGTGGGGAGCATCCTTCCACGCTACACATTGGGCGTCTATAGAACCGCTCTACTTTGGGGATGAGTCTGTCTTTTATGAGTATGACAATACTTCCTTTGGGGCTACGGCCATCAGGGAAATTAGCTATAATCATTGGATAGAAGGAGGCGTCAACTACTTCGTAGAATCCTATGTAAAAGACGACAGGCACGAAGGGCAGGTTACTCCTGGGCCAGACGAAGCGAACATCCCGAAGCTTCTATTCAAGCTTCAGCACGCCATTGATAAGATTAATTACCACTATTTTCTACAGGATGGCTGGGTCTTATCTCAGAATGCTCAAGCCATTTACGATTTATCGGATTTTAATGAGCCAGGCTTTTACATCTACTGGCTAGACCTGAAGAATTTCAGAATTCTGGATGCAGCCAAGAAAAGCAACCTAGCTTCCAGACTTAGATTTGGACTAGCGGTTAATAGGGATTCTCCTTTTGCGCCTTTTGTACTGGACTCTCAGGTAAACATTAGGGGCTCAGGAAACCGGATAGACAGAGGAACCGGGATGCTGGTATGGAACCTGGAATTTAGGCGTACCTTCTTTGAGAGGAATAAATTTGCCGCTCAAGGAGTAGGCTTTTCTGTTGGAAAAAACAACACGCCGATGAAGTGTTGGAAATCGGCAGTTAGAACTTGGGCAAAGAATCAGATTACCTACG
>JBCDBC010000879.1:0-3208 GCA_039184535.1 Bacteroidota bacterium
ATCACCCAGTACGTCGAAGATCACGACGTCGGTGTCTTCCAGCATGTGGTGCTGCTTCAGCAGCTTTACGGTTTGCCCATCAAAGCGGTAATCCCCGATTTCTCTCTGATAGTTCAGATCAAAGGCAGTACTGAAGGTGAAGTTATTTTGTCTTTTAATGGCCAGCCTAAGGTCCGGCTGCTGGGCATAGGCAGGGGATAAGAGACAAAATCCCATTATCCAGGTCCATATGTTCTTCCAGCGAGCCAGTTTGTACAAGTTAGGCTTTTTAAGCGGCTAAATTAGGGGAAAATCATGGGTCCTTAATTCTATTCCAGCTTTATGATTAAGCTGGAAGTTTTTTTAGTAGTTTCGCCCAATCAATTCAACGAGAATGGATCACCAAGAATTACAACAATCTTTCCTCAAGCTGGTAGAGGTGGTAGCTGAACTTAGAGAGAAGTGTCCCTGGGACAGGGAGCAGACCATAGACAGCATCAGGCATCTGACCATAGAAGAGACCTATGAGCTTGCGGATGCAATCATACGCAAAGATTACCTGGATTTGAAGGAAGAATTGGGAGATGTGTTTCTGCATGTGTTATTCTATTCTCAAATTACCAGTGAGGACAATCATTTTAATGTCCAAGATGTCATAGAAACCCTTACTGAAAAGTTGATTAGGCGACATCCACATGTGTATGGTGATCTCAAGAATGCAGACAGCCAAACGGTCAAACTAAAGTGGGAAGAAATTAAGGCTCAGGAAAAGGAGGAGCGGGTTAAGCAGGGGAGAAAGATCAAAGAATCCGCTTTAGACGGGGTGCCTGATCAGCTGCCTGCCCTGATTAAGGCCCAGCGTATGCAGGAGAAAGCTGCCAGTAAAGGATTTGATTGGGATGATGCTCAAGGGGCCAGGGATAAGTTCATGGAAGAGTTGGCAGAGTTCGAGGAAGCTGAAACACCTGAGGAAAGAGAAAAGGAAATGGGAGACTTGCTATTCTCCCTGATCAACTACTGTAGGCTCAGTGGCATAAATGCAGATGATGCCCTGACGCTCACCAACCAGAAATTTAAGTTCCGCTTTCAGCATATGGAAGGAGCCATTAAGGCTGAAGGGAAAAAGATGAAGGATTACCCACTGGAGCAGCTGGAGGAGTTTTGGCAGGAGGCCAAAGGGAAAGAAGCCTAATTACAGAGGACAACCTATGGAAAAGTATTTTTACAGAAATAAACGTGTTGGAATTGTAGGTGGCGGCCAATTGGGCAAGATGCTCATTCAGTCTGCGTTGGATTACAATGTGACCATTCATGCCCTTGACCCAGATCCAGAGGCACCTTGTAAAGAGGTAGCGCATCATTTTACGGAAGGTTCCCTGAGAGATTATGATACGCTGTATGCTTTTGGGCAGAACTGCGATGTACTGACCATAGAAATAGAGCACGTAAATACAGATGCCCTGGAAGTGCTAGAGAAAGAAGGAAAAGAGGTATATCCTTCTCCTGATATTATCAGGATGATACAGGATAAGCGGGTGCAGAAGCAGTTTCTCACAGATCACCAGCTTCCTACTTCTCCTTTCTTCCTAGTGGAGAATAAAGAGGAGGTAGTAGAGAAAGTGAAAGAATATCCGGTAGTGTACAAAACAGGCCGAGGGGGATATGACGGAAAAGGGGTTTCTGTATTAAAAAGTGTAGAGGATGTAGACAAGGTGCCAGAGGTGCCGGGATTGATTGAGGAGTTTATTCCTTTTGAGAAGGAACTGGCGGTGATTGTAGGAAGAAATGTCTCAGGCCAGATAAGGGTCTATCCTGTCGTAGAAATGGTATTTCATCCTGAGTATAATTTGGTGGAGTATTTATTTTCTCCAGCCGAGATAAGTGAATCCATTAACCAGCAGATAGAAGCATTAGGGAAGAAGGTAGTCTCTATTTTGAATTATGTAGGTGTTTTGGCCATAGAGCTCTTTCTGACAAAGGAGGGTGAGGTCTTGATAAACGAGATGGCACCCCGCCCTCACAACTCAGGCCACCATACCATCAGGTCATGTCCTACTTCTCAGTTTGAACAACACATGCGAGCTATACTGGATTTGCCATTGGGAGATCCCCATCTCACAAGTCCAGCCGCCATGGTCAATTTATTAGGTGCTGAGGGGGTTACAGGAGCGGCCCTTTATGAGGGAATAGAGAAGCTGTTGGCTATGGATGGTGTCTATCCCTTCATCTATGGGAAGGCCCAAACTCGTCCTTTCAGAAAAATGGGCCACATAACCATACTGGCAGAAGATAAAAAGCAGTTAGTAAAAAAGATAGAAGAGGTAAAAGGAACTGTAACCGTAAAAGCTAGTTAAGATGAGCAACAAGAAAGCCATAGTAGGCATCATTATGGGGAGTAAATCAGACTTACCTGTGATGAAGGGAGCGGCAGAAATGCTTGATCTGTTTCAGATTCCTTATGAGTTAACCATCGTTTCTGCGCATAGAACGCCGGAAAGAATGTTTTCATATGCAGAGGAGGCCAGAAATAAAGGACTAAAGGTGATCATAGCAGGCGCTGGCGGCGCAGCCCACTTACCAGGGATGGTAGCTTCCCTAACCACTTTACCAGTAATAGGGGTGCCGGTAAAATCATCTAACTCCATAGATGGATGGGATTCCGTTTTGTCCATTCTCCAAATGCCTTCAGGAGTGCCCGTAGCTACAGTAGCCTTAAACGGAGCTAAAAACGCTGGGATACTGGCCGCTCAAATTCTTGGAAGTCATTCTGCTGAAATCAGTGAAAAGCTGAAAAATTACAAGAAAAGCCTCAAGGAAAAAGTGACTGAAATGGTGGACTCAGTAGCCGAAGAATATGACAAATAGGTTGGATGTATAAATTTTTGCCTTTGCTTTTACCAATAACGGTTGTAATGTTTTAGCTTAAAAGTATTTCAAAATTCAATTCTTAGCCTAAAATAATTCCCTTTTCGATAAGTTTTTCTTACGCCCTTCCTCTAATTGTAGCAGTTCAGACAGAATTAGCGTACAATTTCCCTTTCTCTTATCATTTTATTTTCCAAAGACCGTTCATTTAACAGAGAACTTATCTTGGATTGGTTTTTGGAGATTATTTGTATTAAAAATCCCTGCGGTCCGAGTCACTTCAGCAGCTGCATTTCCATCGGAGTCGGTCACATTATAGTTGATTATATAAGTTCCTGCCACATTTACATCTACCGCGTCTCCG
>JBCDBC010000880.1:0-3207 GCA_039184535.1 Bacteroidota bacterium
CGCTTATTGAGAGCGAACATCAATAAAACGTATTCAGTAAAATCCTCAGAAAATCTAGCCAATAAATGATTTAAGAATCTATCCCTTCGTAGATTAAAGAGAGAATTTGGCTCTACCAAAAACTGTTGAAACTCTTCGTATGAGAGTGGAAATCCTTCCTTATCTGTCCCAAAATTAGTTTCATTGTAATTCCATATGATCTGTTCCACCATGGGGTCTCTGAAGGGGTTGGCGTTTGGGTCAGTAGACTGGAAAAGGACCTGAGTAAAGTATGACTGGGAAGCCGTAGTAATAGAATCACCCTTTCTCTTGAGCGCAAACAACTCTCTTACCTCAGTCAATTGAGCTAAAAAATTTGCTAAAAGTTGATCAAAGAAAGTCAGGTAGGCTTTGAATTGTAACACTTCTGCTCTTCGCCGAGTAGAAGCATTCTTGGGTAATTGATCTGGCCCTATTCTATAGGTTAATGGAAATTCATGTTGGATAGGTTTATAGTCTTTCAGGTCTTTTCTGTATTGACCTTGTGGCACTTGCGTATCTAACTGATTTTGAGAGAGCTTATTCTTACTTACATTCGCAAGCCTTTTACTAAACTGATTGATTACGCCATCTTTATCTGGCATCAATTGAACACCTTCTTTTTGAAACAGAATGGTGGAGCTCGCTGGGCTAAAGACAGGTCTGTAAACTGTGTTTAATTCTAGTTCCAGGCACCAAGGATCACTTTTCTCAAAGGCTGGACTGGTAAGAATAATAGAGCTGACGGCCTTAACCTCATCTATTTCCATGAGGATTCGGTAAAAATCAGAGGTGTACAATACTTCTCTCCGTTCGATCCTAGCTAGCTCCTCAGTATCTATAAAGCCATTACTTTCTATAGCATCTTCCTCGTTTCGTAATATTGGTCTACCCTCGAAGATGTCTTCTATTTTTTTCCCTTTTTCCAATAGTTCTTGAAGAGAATAAAACCTAATGGAAGGAGAGAGGAATTCTTGTATGGCTTCGTAGATTTTCAATAGTGTTCCTTCTACCTCTGCATCAGGAATAAGTTCTATCTCTGCGCATATGCCTATGTTTTCCTCTCTAAGAACGCTAATTTTCACAAAATCCTCCCCCAAGTTTCTATGGGCGTGAAGCTTTTTGTAAACTTTATCTAATACGCCTTGGGAAATAATTCCTTCTGCTTCGCAAAGATTCTCTCTAATAGCGTCTGCTTGCTCTACTTCTAATAATACTTCATATAAACCATTCAGACAGAGATCCTGTAGAGCAGACTGATTTTCATCTGAATTACTCGTATTTTTCGCTACTAACTGTTTGGTTTCTTTGTCGAGGCAGAGAGGAACCTCAGACTCTGTTTTCTTTCGTAGCCAAGCATTTCTAATGCCATCAATATCTATGAGCAGTTTACGATAATCCAGCTCTGTTAAGGGATTGCAACTCAGTATTTCCGCAGCAGTGAAGAAATTATTCTCTTCAGTCTCTATTGGGTTTTGGGCTAAAAGGTCATTGGTACTTAGGTTGGTTCTAAATACTAAATCTGTCAAGGCATAGCACAACAGCTCTAAGGTAGTAATACCTGGATCGTGAAGATTATAGTCATTCCAAATACTACCGGAAAGTTCCCCAATATGCTCCAGTCCTAATGTTCTCAGCTTTTCAAAAGTGAGTGAGGATGGATAGTTTGTTAGTTCTCTAGATATTGTAGGACTTTCAGCCATAATGGGTATCTGGAATTAGTTAGATATCATTTTTCAAAGCTTTAACCTCCGCCTCTAAATCTTGGATTTTATTCGTCATTTCCTTGATAGCTTGAACCAAGGCAGGAACCAAATTCATATAAGAAACGGTTTGCGTAGCCTCATTTACTGCTTGGTTCATACATTGGATGAGTTCTGTATCTCTTAAACCAAACTGCTGCTCTCCATTGACACATTCCACCCCAGATTTCCATTCAAACACAATTGGCTCTAGGGCACAGATATCATCCAAGACACCGTTTTGATAAACCTCGGTAATGGGCTTGATATTATTAGCATTATCGGTTGATGGGAGTGGAGTCAAGTGGTTGAGTGCATTCGTACAACCATTTACATCTAGGGTATGTAATACTTCCCCACTTTTATGCCCTATCCCTACTCTACCTTGCTCTACTGGGAGGATTTGCAACATAGGACTTCCCTGAGAATCAACTTTCCCAATATTCTCATCTTTTTCATCTTTTTTGAAGACAAACCCACTTTGTGCATCTGTCGTAAAAATGGCCTCTTTGTAAGTTAAGCCCATATTTATATGGCATTCCACAGTACCTGGATTCTTCCTCTTATTGACTAAGCTGAAGGTTGGGTTGTAATCCTTTTCTCCCAGGTTGAGCAGCATACTTCCATTCTCAGTATCTGCCTCCATTCTACACTTAGGATCATCTACCCCTATTCCGACTGTACCTTTTTGAGTGATCGCCACTAAGCTTTGTTCACCACTTACATGTGCGTGTTCACAGTAGGAAGTAAATGGTACACCAGATTTAAACAAATAACCTTTAGGGGCATTGGTGATAAAACAGGTTGTATTTTCAGCTATTGAGGTAGAAAAATATTCATGGTTTTTATCTACTAAATTGGTGGCAGGATGTAATTTAGCGGGAATATGTACCTGGAACTTTCCTTTATCCTCTTGGTAGACTTCTAGAGCAGCATTTGGTTCTTTGGTTCCTATCCCAGCAGTAACTTCTCCTTGCTCATCAATCCGTAAAGTCAGCAAATTTTGTACTGTTTTATTTCCTGAAGCTGATGAGTTAAGTTCTTGCTCCATACAATATCCTTCTGCTGCATCGGTATTTATCCTAACCACCTTTTCTTCCAGTTTAAGTTTTAGGCGCCTACATCCTTCAGCATTTCCTTGACTTAGGTGTAACGCAGGGCCATCATTCTCACCAGGAAGAAAGCGAAAGTAGTTTTCTCGATTCTCTGCCACCTCTAAAGGCGATTGGGGATCGCAGCCTATCCCTACGAACTCAGTCTTTGATCTCATTTTCGTTTGAGAACTCGCAGGTAATACCTCCCAGTCTTCATCCTCTACATGGACACTAATTAGTCTCCAATTTACTGTATCATCTGATGGAGGAACAGTAGCACAAAAAGCATCAGAAGAAGAATTTCCTATTGATGTTTTTCGAGTAGAACCTGTTTTCTTCCTAGTAGGTTCTCC
>JBCDBC010000881.1:0-3206 GCA_039184535.1 Bacteroidota bacterium
AGGGGAAGGATAAGCTGGGATTTATACGTTTCCTTAGTGGCCTGAAGGTTCAAGGTCTTTACTCCCAGAATACTAATGACTTCTACTTCCACTAATCCCATATTTTTCCCTTCTATATAAAGGTAAGTGAATTTGCTAGCCTTATTAGGCGCCACGTACACCCTACTTTCTCCGCTATTCTCTAAATCATTTTCCAGATTCCATGACTGGGGATTGGTAAGGCTAAAGGTTACCTCCTTACTGAAACCCACTGTTCCCATAGCTCCTTTCTCAGAATAGGGAGTAGCTATTAGGCTATAACTTCCCGCTTTGGCTACCCATGGACTAAAGTCTCCTCCTCTATCGCCGAACAAGGCCCAAGGAGCTTTACTTTCCGTTCTTGAGAAATCCTGTGCGCCACTAAGGATCATTTTCACACTTTTCACCTCAAATGTACATGCATCCTCCTCAGCCCGTATGGCTATGTTATGTCCAAAATCATTCAGATTATAAATAGCGCCATCCTGGATTTCCAAGACATCCTCATTATTATCAGCATTTACAATGATCAGACTAGCTATGGTAGAAACCTCACATTCATCTGGGCAGGCTTCTACAAGGACTTCGTACTGCTGGGCGCAACCAGCTACACTTCTCACCAGGAGGGTGTAGACCCCTTCAGTTTGGACCTCAATATCTTTATCGGTAGACTGGAAGTTATTTGGGCCTGACCATTCCAGGGAAGTATGGGATCCCATCTCAGTTGTGATGCTCGATAAGCCAGTAATACAATCCAATTCTACAACTGCAGGTAAACTGATGACTGGATCATAGTCATCCAAGGTTACAGAAACAGATATGGAATCAGAGCATCCACCTTCACTATTTACTGTCAGAGAATAAGTCCCAGGCCTATTCACAAAGGGACTGATGTCAGTAGAAGAAAATCCTTCTGGTCCTGTCCAACTAAGGGATGCATAATCTCCCAAGCTCACAGGTATACTTCTCCCCTCTTCATCACAAGCTAGCGTAATGTTTATTGGGAAGGATACAAATGGATTAAAGCTATCCGTTTCTCTTTGCACCTGCACGGAAGCAGTTTCCACACAGGAAGCCCCATAGGTGAGCTGAAGGGTATATGTGCCTTCTGTGGAGACAGCAGGACTTAAATTAGAACTGCTAAATCCCTCTGGACCTGACCAAGAAACGCTAGTGTAGGGCGCTGCTATTACCCTTATCGTATCTTCTACTTGTTCACAACTCAGATTTAGCTGGGAGGGAATGCTTTTAATAGGACTATAGCTATCCTGATAGATGGCCGTGAGACTGTAACTTGCTGAACAGCCCTCACCTTTCAGTAAGCTAATGGTATAGGTGCCGGCCAAGGTAATATTGGGGTTGAGTACGTCAGCCGTAAATCCATCAGGCCCAGACCAAGAAATAGAGTCATACTGACTAGCCACAACATTGAGGTTGGCTTCACCTGTTTCACAACTAATATTGACAGTAGTAGGTATACTGCTAACGGGATCATATTCCGCCAGGAAAACCTCTACTGTATCAGAAGCAGTACATCCCAGAATATTGGTAAAGCTGACGGTATATATTCCTGCTTCCCTAACATTGATGGTATCTGTAGTAGCATAGAAATCATTAGGGCCAAACCAGCTAAAGCTTCCTGCTTCATTGGCTATGGCAGTGATAGTAGAAGGACTTCCATCACAAGCTAAAACCACATTCTCTCCAGCTTCCAGACTTGGCGGATCTACCTCACAGGGGGCTGAATCTTCTATTACTATATCAAAGGATACGGAAATAGGAGTTCCTTCTATCCCTTCAGTCCCCTTTTCAGAATAGGGAGTAGCTATCAGGGTGTAAGACCCTAACTGATAATTCCAGGCCTCATAGTCTCCGGCATTATCCCCTGCCAGTACATAGGGGGCCGTACTTTCTGCTCGATTAAGTGTGGTAGGGCCATTTAAGAAGAATCTTACGCTTCCTACTGTCTCAGGACAATTATCTACTATGGCTACAATGTTTATACTATGGTTTCTCTCATACATATTTATCGTGCCTCCATTAGGAACATCTCCTATAATCTCATCAGTATCACTATTTACCCAAACCAATCTGTCAATGGTAGGCTCCGTACAAGGAATCTCATAATCATCAGGATCAAGACTATTAATCCAGGCGGTGAGGGTATCTATGTATACCTGATCTACTATATTCCTGGCTAAGGGAGGCATGGCCCCTTCTTCCTCTGCCGCATCTCTGATTCTCAGCATAGAGGTAAAGGCATCACCCGGAATGACAATCTGACTTCCTTCTGCTGAGGCTGTACTTTGAGTGGGTGCATACATCAGCTTATCCAAGTCCGACTGGAATCTTGCATCAAAGCTGGTGATCACCCCACCTGGCCTGTGGCAGTGCGAACAGTTAGCATCTAAATAGGAGGATATTTTCAGATCCAGGCTTGCATGTGGATCATCTACAGGTACTGACTTAGGCAGACTCGGAATGGCACTTTCAAGTGGGCCATTAGCAAATATGCCCAGGCTACTCCAGGTTCTCAACTGGTTATCAGTAATACCAGTAGAAGGATATGTGAGATCCCCATTTAATTGGTGGGTTTTAAGCCCAAGTACGGACTTGGCATTTGTGTTATGACAGGTGAGGCACTGCCCCCTACTTGGGAAGTCCCAAATCTGACTAAAGGGATTCCCCTCTTTATCTAGGACAGTAAATACCTGAGAATCTCCAGCTTCCAATAAGATAGCATCTGTACCGTCTTCATTCCATTTGTAAGTGATCCCTCCTACCCAATTATTGGGTCCGAGTATGACAAAGCGGGTCTCTAGCTTTTGGGTAATAGAAGGGTTTCGTTGATCTAGCGGAAGATCAAAATGCTTAATGAATACTGTTCCTACAGGAAAATCCCATTCGTCATTCTCATCAAACAAAACCTGTTCATCAGATGTGTTATAAGTCCCATCATTTGGGATCACAATCCACCGTTTTTTAGCAGCACCGTCAGACCAAAGGGGCGAATTAACCTTATAAGGAATCAGCTCATCAGCAGGTTCTAATGTCTCCAAGTTTTTGAAAGCCTTAGTTTCAGAAAGGAGCTTAGGTGGATTAAAGGTAGTTTCTCCGTCTCTGGTCAACTTATAGATTTTTCCTCCATCCTCACTAGACTCAAAGGCATTTAGCACATAAACTTCTCC
>JBCDBC010000882.1:0-3205 GCA_039184535.1 Bacteroidota bacterium
GTTTCGTAAGTGGAACGACGATATACGGTATCAAATTTATCCGAAGCTTTGACTTCAGATAGGAGAGGAGTCCGCAGCTGGCCTTTTGCTGAGGTTCTTTCTTTACTACCTGAGTGCCATCTCCTACAGAATAGATAACTTTACCTTCACCGTTCAATTTTTGTTCAAAAGGAAGTGTACCTCCTAACTCCAGGTGCATATTCTGGTCTCCATAATTGTACACATGGACATCATGAATTCTGAATGAAGGCCATTCTTTCATGGTCTTCTCTACAAATGGCGTTAAAGAAGGCAGTGTATCCATTTTTCCATAGCTAAACTCATAGACTGGCGTATCTAAGCCCAGGTCCTTATTCATGGCAGCATTATCCTCATTATATAATGCCAACAAAAAAGGAGCAGCCTGAAAGGCCTGAAGCATGAAGTAAGCGCCCGTGAGTGCATAGACAAACTGGAAGGGAAAGCCGATTAAGCCGAGTGCGGTATGAGAATCAGTCCAAATGGTTTTCCACTTGGCGCCTGGTCTGAATACAAAAAAGTTAGACACAATTTTATCCCAATGGACAATCAAACCGGTTATGACGGCAAAAAGCAGAAAAAAGGCCACAAAACCAGAGAGGTGATATCCATAGGGATAGGGAATTTGGGCAAAGAAGTGAAGTCTGTATAAAAACTCTCCCAGGGAGTAAGACTCTGTGTAAGTAGCCGTAGTATGATCCTGGGTATCCAGGTAAAAGAATGCCCCAACTTTATCCTCTTCGAGGGAAGTAGTGTCTTTGGATCCACTCATACTGACACTAACCCGCCGTTCATTATAGTATAGGTTTAGGGTAAGGTCTCGTCCATATAAGTTATGTTGTTCTCCAAGAGCGGTAATTAGGGTGTCTATATTCGCATCTATTTCTTCCTGGGTTTCTACCTGATGCCCTCGTTCCCAGTTGACTATCTCATCCCTGAAGAAAGAAAAGGTCCCTGCAAAGAAGATGACGAATACTGCCACACTGATGATGATGCTACTCACCGTGTGCAGATTAAACATGATATTATAGATTCGTCTATCCAATACTTCTCCTTTACTTAGTTACATCATATACGTTCTTCCCAAATAGGTAAGGCCCGCAAATAGAGAAGAGGCGAGGATATACAGCCCCCATAATTTCCAGCCATTTTTAGCTAAAAAAGCGAGGATCATTAAGATTGCCCATAGTAGAAATAAGCTAAACTCACTGGTAGCTACTACTTCTGCCCTATTCCAGCAGGAAGCCAAAGCGGTATGAAAGGAAGAACTCAACAAGAAACCTCCTATGAATCCAGCAGTAAGTTTAGCCGCTTTTTGCCAGGGAGAGGTAGTCAGGTATTTTTTATTGGCAGGCATTTACAGAAAGGTTTCTACTAAGAATATGAGAACAAACATCAAAGCCAGAAAAGACTTACTGATCAATTGTAAAGGTACAAGTAAAATGACCAGGCAGCTTATGGTCATAAAGGCTACCGCAAACATAAAGGCCCCAGCTCCTAAACCATATACATAAAAAGCTGTGCCAGCAGCCACTAACAGGAATAAGGAACCTGCTAATTTAGATTCCTTATGATGCTTTTTTGCCCAGGTCTCAATGCCCAGCCAAGGTTCTACCTTTATCCTTTTGGTAGTTATATACCAAAGATAGAATCCTACAAATGTACATGCGCTCAGGAGGGTAATCAAATGGCTACTTGCTTAGTTGTTGGGTAACACAGTGCCACACAAACTCATACTCTTCCCCATTATAGGTACCTGGCACCCGTTCCTCTGTAGTAACCTCCACAAGATAATCTGTATCCCAGGGTAAGCCAAATGCCACCTTTCCATCCTCATCTGTTTTCAAGGTTTTGGACCACTGATCTGCCAGAAACACCTTCACTTCCGTTTCTGCCATGGCTTCTCCCTTAAAGAGAACCTGTAGTTGTACCTTCTCATCAGAAGAAGGTAAATTCTTTAAGGTAATACCAGCTTTATTATCTGTATGGGTTTCAGCTCCCCTGTCTCCTACCTGTATTTTAGCTACTGAGTGATAATGGGTCTTAAAAATCCCAAAGTCATATTCTGAGTAGTCTATGACCTTGATCTTGTCATTATCAAGAACTACTGTGTAGGTCCCTTCCTCAGAAGGGGTATATGTTGCCAGATAGTATGTGTCCTTTGCTTCTACCTTCAGAGAGGTCTTTTCTCCTGCAGGGCTGATGACAGATAGGGTAAAGTTTTTCATCATCTCAAAGGCTTCTCCACCCACTTCCTCAATCACTCCGTAAGTAAATTCTCCGAAGTAAACTTTAATCTCCTGCGCTTCTCCTACAACACCTGTCTCATTGGTAGCAACCCAGAGTGCATGCGCCTGGATATTTCCCACCATAAGGAGAATACAAGCTGCTAATCCTATTAGTTTCTTCATTCTTTTATATGTTAAAAAGGCAACTGGCACTTTTTAGTACCAATTGCCTAATAATGTGTGGTTTTCTATTTATTCAGTAACGGTCAGAGACATGATCCCTTTCGCGTAGTTGCCATCTACTCTAACTCCTTCAGTAGCAGTACCTGCCGCCACATCTATGACGTATACCCCTGCATAAGTGCTGTTACTTACTCCTAGGAATAACTTGGTGCCCTCTACCATGTGAGCTACATTCCATCCACCTCCGGAAGCTGGTACGTTATCTAGTAGGGTGAAGGTCTGAGTATTCAGGTCCAGGATACCCGTAGAAATCAGTGGTGTATCACCAGTAGGTGCGTAAGTTGCCCATAGGAACTGTGGATTAGTTTCGTCTTCCTGTACTACCCTTACTACTGCCTTTCCGTCAGCTACATAAATCATGTCGTTGATCTTGTAGCCATTACTAACTCTCTCGAAGTCAATGTAATAGCCAGGATCAAATTCAGTAGATCCACTTGGGATTCTCAGAACAGCAGAATTTTTAGAAGGCGTAGGTGCATACCCACAGGAAAGGGCTGAAGGAGAGTAAGTGTAAATATTTCCACTCTCATCTATTTCCAGGGCATTGGTACTATAATATCTTCCAATATTCGGTGCTCTATCATCAGAAATGATCTTTTCAAACTGTAAAGAAGGATAGCTGAAAACTGCCACGTATGCCTGATCAGAATTAGGCGTACTGAAGTCTCCTCTCGCATGTGTGTGATAATAGGCCACAAACATCTGGTCTCCTCTTA
>JBCDBC010000883.1:0-3203 GCA_039184535.1 Bacteroidota bacterium
GCCAGTATTAAGGGTGTGATTGTGACTTCCGGTAGAAGCATGTTCATGCCAGGAGCAGATTTACGCGAGCTGAAAAATATGAGCGGAGATCCAGCCGAGCAAATAGCCGGGATGGAGCAAATGCATAACACTTTCAGAGCCATAGAAACGGGGGGAAAACCCTTCGTGGCAGCCATCAATGGTACAGCTATGGGTGGAGGCTTAGAGCTTTGTCTTACCTGCCACCACAGAATCGTACTGAATAATTCCCGAATCAAGCTGGGTTTCCCAGAAGCCAAGGTAGGTCTACTTCCTGGTGGAGGTGGAACCGTTAAAGCACCTTATCTGATGGGCATCCAAAATGGACTTACCTATCTGCTGCAAGGAAAAGAAGCCAGACCTCAACAGGCATTAAAAGTTGGGCTGGTGGACGCCTTAGCTGAGACACAGGAAGAAATGATCACCATGGCCAAGGAGTGGATAGGAGCCAATCCTAAGCCCGTCCAGCCATGGGACAACAAGAAGCATAGAATACCAGGAGGAGGATTATTTACCCCAAATGGTGTGCAGATGATGGCAGGGGCTGTAGGGAACGTAACCAAAATGACTTCCGGTAATTATCCTGCTCAGAAGTACATTCTGAAGATTGTCCATGACGGTTTACAGGTTCCTATTGACAGGGCACTTGAAATAGAAGCCAGATACTTCACTAAAGTGCTAAGAAGCCCTGAAGCTGCTAACATGATCCGTACAGGATTCATGGGAATCCAGGCAGCTAAAAAAGGAAAGGCCAGACCTAAGGACGAGCCTAAGTATGAAGTGAAGAAACTGGGTATACTGGGAGCTGGGATGATGGGAGCGGGCATTGCTTACGTTTCTGCTAAAGCAGGTATGGATGTGGTGCTGAAAGATGTCTCAGTAGAAGGAGCAGAGAAAGGGAAGAGCTACTCAAAAATGCTCACAGATAAAGCTATATCTCGTAAGCGTTCCACACCTGAGAAAGCTCAGGCTTTGCTTGACAGAATTACCCCTACGGATGATCCCAAAGCAGTAGAAGGCAGTGATCTCATCATAGAAGCAGTATTTGAGGATCCCTCTCTGAAAGACAAGGTAACCAAGGAAACAGAAGCGGTTCTTTCTCCGGATAAAGTCTATGCTTCTAATACTTCAACCATTCCGATTACGCTCTTGGCAAAGTCTTCTGAGCGCCCTGAGAACTTCATCGGGATACATTTCTTTTCCCCGGTAGATAAGATGCCGTTAGTGGAGATCATCGTAGGAGAAAAGACCAAGGAAAAGGCTATTGCAGCAGCTGTGGATTATACCGTTGCCATAGGTAAGGTGCCCATCATTGTAAATGACAGCAGAGGATTCTTTACATCCAGATGCTTTGGTACTTATGCCTCTGAAGGAATCTTTATGCTGGAAGAGGGCGTACCAGCAGCCATGGTAGAGAATGTGGCCAAGCATAAAGGAATGCCAGTAGGACCCCTGGCCGTTACAGACGAAGTGAGTCTTACCTTAGGCTTACATGTATACGAGAGTGATCCTACACCCAATAAACTTCCCTTCCAGGAGCGTATGTACAAAATCCAGAAAGATCTGGTGGAGAATGACGGAAGAAAAGGAAAGAAAGCTGGTGCCGGATTTTATGATTACCCTGATAAAGGGAAAAAGAAGCTTTGGCCTGGACTCAAGGAGAAGTACAACTCCAAGCTGGAAACCCTTGATAAAGAGACCGTAGGCAAGCGTATCCTACACCGTCAGGCATTGGAAAGCTATCGCTGTCTGGAAGAGGGCGTGTTACGATCTACTATGGACGGAGATATTGGCTCAATCCTGGGATGGGGCTTCCCTATCTATACAGGAGGTGCGCTCTCCTACATAGACTATGTGGGTATGAAGCAGTTCATCGATGACTGTGATGACTTCGAGAATCGCTTCGGTGTGAGGTGGAAAGTGCCCGATAGCTTAAGAGCCATGGCAGCGGCAGGTATGTCCATCCATGAATTCGGAAAGCAGCCAGCTACGGCTTAATACAACCTAACTTTCTTCGCGGCTTTGCGACTTTGCGTGAATAATTCTACACGCTAAGACGCGAAGTCGCAAAGTTTTACCTACTACTCCATGGGACCTTTAGCAGGAATCAAAATCATAGAAATGGTAGGCCTTGGGCCGGGCCCTTTTGCCGGTATGCTACTGGCAGATATGGGCGCAGATGTGGTGCAAGTTGAGCGCAAGTCTGGCGGAATGATGCCAGCCTTTAACCGTAGAGGAAAGCGTTCCATCGCGCTTAACCTGAAGGAGGCCGAGGATGTGGAGCTGCTGCTTCAGTTAGTAGAGAAGGCAGATGCCCTCTTTGAAGGCTTCCGTCCTGGGGTGATGGAGAAGTTTGGCGTAGGACCTGATGTATTGCTCGCCAAAAATCCCAAACTTGTCATAGGGAGAATGACAGGCTGGGGCCAAACAGGTCCCTTGGCACATGCTGCTGGTCATGACATCAACTATATCTCCCTTACGGGTGTACTCAAAGCCATTGGCAGGAAAGGCGATAAGCCCAGCATCCCACTTAATATTGTAGGAGATTATGGAGGAGGCGCCATGTTTTTGGTGATGGGACTGTTGGCGGCTTTACTGGAAACCCAAAAATCTGGCAAAGGGCAGGTGATAGATGTGGCCATGACAGATGGATCTGCCATGTTGATGTCGCTCTTTCACTCGCTGCATAGTATAGGATTATGGTCCACTCATCAGGGCCAAAACATGTTAGATGGTGGAGCTCACTTCTACGAGGTGTATGAGACCAAGGACGGGAAGTATGTCTCCATAGGTTCCATAGAGCCACAGTTTTATATATTGCTCATGCAGAAAATGGAACTACCCCCTGAGTTCTCTGCTCATATGAATTCTCAGAAGTGGCCGGAACTCAAAGATCAATCACGGCCATCTTCAAAACCAAAACCCGTGATGAGTGGTGCGAACTCATGGAAGGAACAGATGTCTGCTTTGCGCCCGTCCTCGACTATATGGAAGCCCAGCAACATCCCCACAATGTAGCACGAAATACCTACATAGAGGTAGATGGTGAAACCCAGCCAGCTCCTGCCCCCAAGTTCAGTCGAACCGCCTCAGAAGTTCAGCATGGCGCCCATAAAGCTGGTGCGGATAGGGAAGAGGTGTTGAGGGATTGGGGAGTGGGGAAGAACTGAAGTTACTTTGGCCAA
>JBCDBC010000884.1:0-3200 GCA_039184535.1 Bacteroidota bacterium
GGAATACATCCCCCAAACATATTCACGCCCATATCCTTATACACACCCATCTTGGCCATTTGGAGCTTCTGAGGCTCATCCTTATATTTTTCATCCAGAGACTTCATCTCAGGCGTCTGGTTGATAACCCGCATTTTAGCCATAGAGGTATGACTCTTATAGGTAAGCGGGAAAACAGCCATCCTGAAAATGAAAGCCAGAATGATGATGATGATACCGTAATTGGTAAAGAATTTCTCCAGGTAGTTGAAGATATATACCGTACCAATATTGATATAGCCAACGATCCACCATCCCAGGTCCATGAGTTCCTGATATCCTCTGTCATAGGACCTAAGGGTGTTATATTCATTCGGTCCCAAGTAGAGGTGAAACTGGTTGCTGATGAGGGTAGAGGCGGGCGCTTCCACAGTGAAATTGGCACGCATGATCCTGTTGACTTGTTCATCATCAGGAGTGGTCATGCTGATATCAGCTGTTTTAAAGCCTTTATCATCCTCAGAATCTATGATACAGGTGAAGAACTGACTTTTAAAGGCTACCCAATTAATAAATCCGTTTCTCAACTTCTCTTCTTCCGGGCTATCAGAGATAGACAGGCTGTTATATTCTTCAGACTGGTTGTAGAAAATGGTGGATTTCCTACGCATATTCTCAATGGATAGCTCAGTCTTGGGAAGCTGTGAAGTCCAATTTAGGGTGTAGTAACTACTGGCCCAGTCATTCTGGAAGCCGTTAAATTCTATTCTATATCCCAGGTCATACTTATCGCCGTAGATAGTATACACCTGGTCAATGTATTTATCTTCTGAAATGGCAGCTCTGAACACGAGATCTATAGAGTCAGTCCCTGAAAGGGTGGAGGGGAGATTTTGGGTGCTAGGGCTAAAGAATATGTCCGCTGAGTTGATGACCCTTCTTCTGTTCTGGTAAGTAAAGTCGAAGGAGAATTCACTTTCCTTATTTGGAGAAATGATGGGTAATGCCAGTGAGTCAAAGGTCTTATACTCATTTAAGTAGGCAGATTCTAGAAACCCACCTCTATGGTTAAAGGTCAGGTCCAGCTTTTCAGTCGAAATCTTAGTTTGCCCTTCTTCTCCCTGAATCAGAGAAAAGAAATCTCCATACAGATCCTCATAGGCCTCTCTTTGAACAGAGTCTTCCTGAATGAGCGTTTGCAGAGGAACTTCTTCCTCCTCCTCTACCGGTCTTTCTTCAATGATCTCCGCGGATGTTTCCGGAGAGGTAGTTTCCGGTTCTGGTGGTTTTGGGGCAAAAAACTGGAAGTATACCAGCATTAATATGGTAATCAGTACTAAGCCCGTAAGCGCATTTCTGTCCATCTAACTCGATTCAGTTTCTTTAGCGTGTATTATTAGCTCGCAAAGGTAATAAAGAATTATGACTTAATGTTCTACCCGCAGATTCCCTCTATGCAGATCTTAAGGTATTATTTTTGGTTCTTGCCACTCTCTATTACGTGTGCAGTATTGTTTAGTTTGTTTGAATGGGCAGATGTAACCAGTGATATAAAGACAGGATGAGGATTTTCTACCGTAGACCTGTATTCAGGGTGAAATTGTACCCCCAGGAAGAAAGGATGATCCGGTAATTCCACAATTTCTATCAATTCTGTTTCAGGATTAACCCCACTCATGACCATACCGTGAGATTCATATAACTCCTTTACATCATTATTGAATTCATATCTATGTCTATGTCTCTCACTGATTTTTTCCTTCCCGTATACCTTATGTGCAAGCGTTCCTTTTTTGATATTACAGTTGTAAGCGCCTAAACGCATAGTCCCTCCTAGCTGCTTCACCTTTTTCTGTTCTTCCATCATTGAAATGGCAGGAAAAGCGGTCTCCTCATCAAACTCAGTACTATTGGCTTCTGCTTTTCCGATAACATTCTTTCCGTACTCTATCACCGCCACCTGCATGCCTAGGCAAATCCCCAGGAAAGGAACCTTCAATTCTCTGGCGTAGTTAACGGCTACTATTTTCCCTTCTACCCCTCTTAGCCCAAAGCCAGGGGCTACCAGAATGCCATCTAAATGACCCAATAGCCTGTCTACATTTTCCTTGGTTATATCCTCGGAGTGAATCCAATCTATCTTTACATCCAGTTCACACTCAGATCCCGCAATTTTTAAAGACTCAGAAATGGATAAGTAGGCATCATGGAGTTCTACATACTTTCCTACCAAGCCTATTCTTACTTCATCTACAGGATTCTTAAGCTTGGTAAGAAAGCTTTTCCAGATTTTGAAGTCTGGTTCTTTACCTTGAGCAAGCCCTAGTTTCTTAAGAACTACTGCATCCAGGTTCTCCTTTTTCAGTAAAAAGGGTACATCATAGATGGAGGGGGCATTAATATTCTCTATGACAGAGTCAAGATTGACATTACAGAATCTGGCCACTTTCTCCCTTACTTCTGTTGGGATTTTCATCTCAGAGCGACAAACCAGTATGTCTGGTTGAACCCCAGACTCCAGTAACAATTTTACAGAGTGCTGAGTAGGTTTTGTCTTCAATTCTCCTACAGCCTTTAGATAGGGTACCAGGGTCAGGTGAATCACCAGGCAATTCTCCGGACCATAATCATAGCGGAACTGTCTCAGTGCTTCTACATAGGGGAGAGACTCTATATCCCCTACAGTTCCTCCAATTTCTGTGATGATGATATCATGGGTGATATGCTCATTCAGTAGCTTAAACCTTCTCTTGATTTCATCCGTGATATGGGGAATTACCTGAACTGTTTTCCCCCCATATTCTCCCATCCTTTCCCTTCTGATGACCGTTTCGTAGATTCTTCCCGTGGTGACATTATTAGCCTGGGAAGTATTTATGTTAAGAAATCGCTCGTAATGACCCAAATCCAAGTCCGTTTCTGCACCATCTTCTGTTACAAAGCACTCCCCATGCTCATAGGGGTTTAGGGTACCCGGATCTATGTTTATATATGGATCAAATTTTTGGATAGTAGCTGTATACCCTCTGAGTTGAAGAAGTTTCGCTAAGGAAGATGCTAAGATCCCTTTTCCGAGCGAGGACGTAACTCCTCCAGTAACAAAAATGTATTTAGTGATTTTCGGCATGGGTGTTCCAGAATTAAGCTACAAAGGTATAATCCAAACGCAATAAATAATAACCTCAACGCGGGATAATTATTATACTTTCCTCCTATTAAGA
>JBCDBC010000885.1:0-3199 GCA_039184535.1 Bacteroidota bacterium
ACGGTTTCTGCGACCCCGCGGAGACTCAGGCCGTGTTCGCGGAGTGTGGACTCGGCGATCTCGATGTCGATTTGATAGTCCCGCGTGCCGATGAGCAGGGAAGAACTGGTTCAGCGGCTGCTGGAATACAAGCGGTATAAGGCCGTTTTATCAGAGCTTGCAGCCATGGAGGAGGTGCAGAGCCAGCGTATCCAGAGAGGCTACGCCGCTCAGGAAGAAAAGATGGTGCTACAGTCTGATTACCCGGAAGAAGAACTGGTAGGGATGGACCTATATACCATCATGAGGGTCTTCAAGAGAATATGGGAAAAGCACCAGAATAATCTGGCCAAGCCTAAGCATGTAATCAGAAAGTATCCTTACACGGTTGAAGAGAGAAAGATTCAGATAATTGATCGTGTGAAGAAGGAAGAGAAACTGGACTTCATTACGCTAGCCATAGAAATCCACGACAGAATCTACGTAATCTTTACATTCCTTGCGATTCTCGAACTTGTCCAAACCCAAAAACTGTATGTTACAGCCGGAGAAGGGTATAATAACTTCTGGATAAAAGAGAAGGCCGAAAACGAAGCTGAGGCATAAAAAAATGCCACCCGGCACGGGTGGCTAAAGGTAAATGTTTCTCAAGGCGGCTTAATTGAGAATTATACTTATTGAAATCATTGTAATATTACGAATATCTTAGATAAGATGTTGCCCTCAAGCCTATTAATTTTGAGGAAATCTTACATCTACAATTTGGGTGGTCCCTTCTTTTTCAGGTTATACATGAAAGATACTACTACACCACTGGAGTAAATTTTCTTTCCTTCGCTCCCCATTTTTTGTAAGCCCCACTGGAAATAAGGTTCTAACTGTAAATCCAGCTCTGGTGTAACCTCATAAGAGACCCCAAGCGCAGCTTGAAGATTCCCTAGATAAGTGTTATAGCTTCTTTCAGAAGGCACTGGCTGTCTATTTCTTACAGCAGACTCCACATATGTTTCTATGATATATTCTTCCTTAAGGGTAACCATGGTTACGGCCCCACCCTGCAGATAGAAATTAAATTTGTTCTGTGAGGGGAATTGGAACTTAACCAGCATAGGTAACTCTACCGTCTGGAATTCTCCACTCAAGTCCAACTTACCAGGAATACGATTAGCTGTGAAAATGTCTCTCTGATGGAAGTAAATCTTCTGTGCATATAAGATTCCCGAGACTATACTCAATTCATCGTTGAGAGAAAGTTCAGCTCTCAAACCAGAAATAAATCCGCCTCTACTGGCCTCATTTAATTCTGCTCTACTATCGGCAGTACCACTTACCCATCCAAGCTTAACTTCAGGATCAAATGACAGCCTGTTATTAACAGGTTGGGCCAACTTCCCATCCAAGCTGGGTAAAGCTGGATAGGCCAGACTTAAGTCTCCCTGATCAATCAACATAAGATCTGGGAGCTGGGATTCAGTAACTGTTTCCTGTGCTTCCAAATTAGTTTCTGCCCCTGCCCATCTGGGCTCAAGCGTAGTGATATATTCAGATAGATCTGTTTCTTCAGTTAGAGGGGTGTTTTCCTCATTAGCAGCTAGAAGAGAAAGATCTTCTTTTTTCGACGCGGATATATTGCCGCCTGCATTTGAGGAGTAGACAGCCGTATTACCTCCCTTAGATTCAAAAGAGATAGCAGCCAACTCTTTCGCACTAGCATTAAGCGTCTGATCCAGTACAGTTTCTTCCGTTTCATTTACTGCCAGACCGGGCAGTCTATAAGATCTTTCCAGTCTGGTTAGTCCCCAAGCCGCTACACATATAAGTGCGATAGCGGCGGCAGCTACAGACTTGCGCCAGTCCATATACCATGGCCTGACGACGGTGTCCCCTCTTAGAAGTGCCAACATCTTCCGCCATTCACCTGCTTTATATGGGATGGAATAGGAATGTAATTTCTGCTTAAGGACATGGTAAAAGGGCTCATCCAGTTTTTCCTGGAAGGCATGCCAGTCAGCAGACTGAAAATTAGCATTATATCCTTCAAGAACAGATTTGATAGAAGCATCAAATACACCGTGGAGCTTGGCTTCCATTACATTCCAATCTGTTTCCTGAAAAGGGACTTGATGAGTAATTAAGGTTTCCCTGAATTGCTGATCAAAGGTATGCTCGAATTGATTGAGCATAGAATCCATATGTTCCCACTCTCCCTCAGGAGATGGGGTGTGAAAGTGCAGGAGTTTATTACGTATGATGTCATCAAAGTTCTGCTCAGGCATAATTTTCACCTTCTGCTGGTCTCACCATTCTGGATTCCGTGATCATGTTTTGCAACTTCGCTCTGGCTTTAGCCAGATTAGACTTAGAGGTACCTTCGCTGATTCCCAGCATAATGCCTACCTCTTTATGAGAATATCCCTCTATTACATACAGATTGAAAACCATTCTGTAAGCAGGAGACAGTCTCTGAACCATCAGCAGAATTTCTTCTGCACTCAGGTCTGAAACCACATCATGCACATCCACTTCATGGATAGCCTGATTAATTTCTACAAGATTGGGTCGTTTGGCGTTCTTCCGATAATGATCAATAGCGGTATTAATCATTATTCTTCTGATCCATGCCCCCAGATTAGTACCCTTAGCGTATTTATGGAGGTTAGTGAACACCTTCATAAAACCCTCATGTAGCACATCACGGGCCTCCTCTCTGTCATGAGTATATCTTAGACAAACAGCCATCATGCTGCCGTAGTACTTCTCATACAGCAACTTCTGATATTTTCGGCCACCGCTTAGACAACCATGGACGATATCATCCTCTTGATAATCAGAAAGTTTCATGCTTTCATGTCAATATATGTAACGCAGCCAAATCCTCATTGGTTGCTTATTAATAAACAGAAAATGAGGGCCTTTCTTGCTCCTAAAAAGCACAAAAAAGGGGCGAAAAGGATATGTAGAATAATACGAAGATTTTTTCTATTACTCAATGTAATAACCAGTCATCAATTTCTTCATAATTTTAACATTTCATTAATGTGTTCACCCTACCAAAGTCTCTCAAGAACCTTCTCTTATTTAATATGAAAGAAAGTTTGTCAGAAACTTTCACCTTGAGTACGCATCAGGTATCTTCATTGGGGATTTAGTTAAAACGGGCTTTTTTGCTTATTTTAACTAGAATGATTAGGATTAGTAAGTTGGCTTTCTATCAGATAAG
>JBCDBC010000886.1:0-3195 GCA_039184535.1 Bacteroidota bacterium
CGCATGATCATGATCAATACGCCTCATAATCCCACTGGAACCATTTTATCAGAGGCAGATTTGCAAGCACTGGAACAAATCGTAGCTGGAAAAGACATCATTGTTCTTAGTGATGAGGTGTACGAACATCTCATCTATGACGGTCTGGCGCACCAAAGTGCCTTAAGATTTCCTGCGCTCTTTCAGCAGTGCATTAGTGTATTCTCTTTTGGTAAGACCTTTCATAGCACCGGCTGGAAGGTAGGCTATTGTGTGGGGCCGGAACCTTTGATACAAGAGTTCAAGAATATCCATCAATGGAACGTTTTCGCTGTCAACTCTTTTAGCCAGTACGCCTTGGCTGAATTTCTGGAAGAGCCTTCACACTATGAAGAATTACCTGCCTTTTACCAGCAGAAAAGGGATTACATGAATGAGGTGCTAGCAGATGTACCCTTGACACCTTATCTTTCTAAGGGAACCTACTTCCAACTATTTGACTATGAAGGTCTCAGTGAACTATCCGATGCTGAATTTGCCAAATACCTCACCAGAGAAATAGGGGTAGCGGCTATCCCCCTCAGTCCTTTTTATACCAAAGCCCCAGACCAAAAGGTGATCAGGCTATGCTTTGCCAAGAAAGAGGAGACTATGGATCAAGCAGCTGAGCGCTTAAGCAAGCTAAAGAAATTTAGGAATACCTCCTGACCGCCAGAGGTACTATCCCCATTCGATTTCACAACTATCAAAAGAGGTACAACCCTAAAAAATCTCCCCTCTCATCTGAACGATTTGGCTTGAAATGGTTTCTTGTATATACATCAGTTCAAAAAACCATGTATTTACTTGAAGATCAGACCTCCCCAGAAGTGGTTTCTATTCCTTCATTAGTTAGCAGGTCCTCTATTGCTCTTAGGCTTAATGAAGAATGTCTCTATCTTCCAATTCCTACAGTCTATACAGCTGCAGTAGATGATCTAACCCTCCATTTAAGCGGGAAATAATGCTACTCATTTTTATATTAATTCCCTTACTCATATCTCCAGCTATCGATAAGCCGCTTGCCACCTTTGAGCTTTGGGTAGAAGAAGAGGTCATTTATATGGAAGTAAAATTTGACAAAAAGGATCTGGAGCAAGCCATACAAAAATGCTATGATAAGTCCTTTTGTCGGGAATTAGCAGAAGCATATTTCACAAGCCATAGCCAGTGGTTGGTAGATGAAGAGAAAATAGATATCCAAATTTTTCACTTTAAGGTAGAGCATAATACTTGTTCCTTAAAGGCCAGACTAGATCTTAACAGGAAAGAATTTAAGAGCTTAGAAATCCGGAATACTTGCTTGGTAGATCAAATAGTCAATCACTCAAATATCGTCTTTGTCCACCACCTGGGTAAGGATAGGGCTTTTAGATTAAGTAAAAGAAAAACGCAGACCTTCATCACCTGGTAGGACTCAATTCAGGAATCTATCATCTTTTTGAGAATTAAGAATTCAGTCAAAATTTCCTGCCATAGATTAAACCTCTTACCCTGAATAGGATCATATAAAGAAAGGTATCATGAAAGATTTCCTTGAGTGCTAGGCAGATTAGCCCAAATTTTGCTGTATAAGTATTCATTACCTCAATTAATCTATGCGTCTCTACCTTAGGGTCATTACTTCCTTTGCTCTATTCTCTATTCTCATTTCTACAAATCTGTTCTCACAAACAGATCCCAACAAACCTAATATTCTCCTCATCATAGCAGACGACCTAGGCATAGACGCTACAAATGGGTATATGCAAAATGCCCAAATGCCGAGCACCCCTACCCTGGACAGTCTACAAAGTGCAGGTTTGATGTTTACTCAGGCATGGGCAGCCCCTAAATGTACGCCTACCCGAGCCAACATCATGAGTGGAAAGTATGGAGCTAAGACTGGCGTTACGGGCACGCCAGGTAACCTGGGAACGGAACATACCTCTCTATTCAAGGAACTGGATACTCGTACCAATAACGCATATGCTAGTGCCCTCATAGGAAAATGGCACTTATCCTCTCCGGTAGACTTTGATCATCCTGCCCAACATGGGATAGACTATTATGAAGGCTCCTTTACCGCTATGGTAGATGACTACTATGACTGGTCAAAAGTAAAAAACGGAGTTGAAGAAAATATCTCAGAGTATGTTACTACCCACCTGACCAATAGTGCCATAGATTGGGTAAATCAACAGGATCAACCCTGGTTCCTATGGTTGGCCCATGTGACGCCTCATCCCCCATTTCATGAGCCACCAGACTCTATGTACACACGTACTAATGTGAACAATAATCTACAAAGGTACATGGCTATGATAGAGTCTATGGACTTTGAGATCGGAAGATTACTAGAGAATATCCCTCAGAATGTGTTGGAGAATACCATCATCATCTACCTGGGAGATAATGGAACCCCTAATGGCACACTACAAGCTTACCCTACCCAGCATGGAAAGAATAGCCTGTATCAGGGAGGTATACACATCCCCATGTCCATTACCGGAAAAGGGGTTAGCAGAATAGGAGAACAAGAAGATGCGCTGGTACATGCGGTTGATCTATATGCCACCATACTAGAATTAGCAGGCACTGACCTTGAGGGTGGTATTCACAACAGTCTTAGCATGAAGCCTATGCTTACTGGTACTAGCTTTCCTCAAAAGCCATATGCTTATTCGGAGCTAGATGCTGATTGGGCTATCAGAAATGATCGATATAAATTGATCACTTTTAATAATGGTAGCCAGGAATTTTATGACCTCCAGGAAGATCCACTTGAGAATGAGAACCTTATCTTAACTCTTAGTCAGGAACAATCCAATATACTTAATGAACTTGAGGCTGAAGCTGATGTCATCAGAAATGGGTGGAGTTGTCAGGACAATATTCTGAATGGAAATGAGAGTGAAGTAGACGTATGTGAGTCAGCTACCTGTGAGAATGATAATAGCACCAGCTACACCAATATTGGGTGTTGTGCAAGTCCTGAGATCCCCTCAGTCTACGAGGAAGAAATCATTAATGGTGTCAGGCAGATAAACACCAATAACTTCCCTCCACACGAGTATTGCTTCAATGCAGATAATCCTGACCAAATCCCCCAACCTATCAATTATGAGTTTGAAGTTCCAGCTATCCCCAGCATTGCAGGTAGTCCTACTTCTATTCTGAATAACAATAACCGCCCGA
>JBCDBC010000887.1:0-3193 GCA_039184535.1 Bacteroidota bacterium
CGAATTAGGCGGTGCTTTAAAGAATATCATCGCTATAGCTGCAGGAATGGGAGATGGGAGTGGCGCAGGAGAAAACACCCGAGCCGCCATCATCACCAGAGGATTGGCTGAGCTCACTCGCTTGGGCGTAGCTATGGGAGGACAGCCCGCTACCTTCGCGGGATTGGCCGGCATGGGGGATTTGGTAGCTACCTGTTCCTCTGAGAAAAGTAGGAACCGAACCGTGGGCTACCAACTAGGCCTGGGGAGAAATATAGGAGAGATCATAGAAGATATGGCAGAGGTAGCGGAAGGCGTAAAAACTGCTAAGGTAGTCATGCAATTAGCAGAGAAGTGCGACCTGAATATGCCCATAGCCAAATCTGTCTACAAAGTACTCTATGAGGGAAGTACGGCCAGAGATGCTTTTAGGGGTTTGTTGAGAATAGACATAGGATCGGAAGCGGGGCCAGGGTAAAAATCAAACCAGCTTGGGGTTTAAACCCCAAGCTAGTTTGATTCAAATGGAACACAAAGTTCCTAAAGCACCTCTACCGGAGGATTCAACACATATTTCACCGGATTAGCCAGGAAGGCCTTAACATTAGTGGCAGCATTGGCTATGTATTTCGGGAAGAGCTGGTCTATGAGCTTGAGCATGGATTCAACAGAATGGCCCGCCCGAATTCCTTCTATGGTTATTCGGAAGATGCTTTCCTTCAAAAGTGCAATGGGAGCACCAGCAATCACCAAGTCATGAAAGATGAGGAAACAACTCAGATCTCCGAAAGAGTACACATAAGGCTTCTGGATTTTGAAGAAATTCCTAAGAGGTCTGTCCTTAAGCATCCTTAACACATTCTCCGCTGCCTTTTCACCTGTTTCCATCGCAAAATATGCCTGCTTGCTATCCAGCTTCCCCATGGCCGCAGCATCTCCAGCGATAAAGATGTATTTGTCCTTGGTGCTCTGAAGGCTTTTATATACAGGAGCCCAGGTATTCTCTTCATCACTTAAACCAGCTTCAAACAAGAGTGGACTTGGCTTTACCCCAGCCGTCCAAATACATAAGTCTGTGGAAATGGTTTGACCATCTGCAAGCTTAACACTCTTCGCATTTACCTGCGCTATGGGATTTCCAAAGTGGAAGTTCACATGTTGGTCTTTACAAAGCTTTAGGACTTCCTTATTCACTTTTGGAGAAAAACCAGGCAGGAGCCTGTCCTTAGCTTCCACAAGTTCTATGTTGATAGGTGTACCTTCTGTCCTATACCTGAGTAATTCTCCCAATGCTTCTACGCCTACGCTCCCTCCTCCAGCTATCACCACAGTGTAGGCTTCTCCTTTTAGGTTAAGTTGGCTGATTCTTTCTTCAATTCTGGTACAATTCTCCACGGTCTTGAAAGGGATGGCGTTTTTTTCGGCCCCTTTCACCCCAGCGTAATTATTGATTCCTCCTACAGTAACTATACAGGCATCATAGGCTACTGTTTCTCCACCTGCTAATTCAACGCTTTTTTGTTCTCTGTTGATGGAAACCACCTTATCCTGTATCCATGTATGCCCTAATGCTGTTATGACAGTTTCTCTATCCAACTGTACTTCAGAGGGCATTTTCTCATTTGAAATGATTTCGTGGATGTTGGGCGTAAACTCAAAGTTAGGAGAGGGATCTATGAGGGTAACATGGGCCTTGCCTTGAAGACGCTTAGCAGCGGCCAGGCCAGCGAAATTGGCCCCAATGATGACAACTCTGGATTCATGATCAGACATGCAAATGAGATATAAGTGTGAAAAAATGGTTGGTTAGCTAACTAGGATGAAGTTGGGATTGTTCAGGAAAATCTGCTTGTTTACCCTGTCTGAAAGCTTTATCGCCTATCATTATAGTACCCTGAGGGGACATCCAGGAAAGTAACATAGATAAGTATGCAGCGTTACATCCAAACTAAGCGTCCTAAAGAAAAAATAACAGAAACTATATGAAGATCTTAATCAGATTATTCTTTTTATCAGTTCTCATTAGCTTTTTCTCTTGCGACAATGGAGCTGAGCTTCCTGCTCCCTCGGGAACTTCTGATACAGTAGACCCTGACAGTCCCGAATGGGTTTCCACCAATCAGCAGTTCAGCCTGAATATGATGAAGGAGTTATTCTCAGCGAAAGGACAGGAGAATATTTTCTTTTCTCCCCTTAGTATAGAAATGGCCCTCAGTATGACTGCCAACGGAGCTGAAGGGAATACCCAGACGGAAATGCGTCAGGCGTTAGGACAGCAAAACTTCACCACAGAAGCGGTCAATAAACAGTTCCAAAGCCTAATGGCTAATATCCCTCAGAGAGATAACTTTAAGATCAATCTGGCCAACTCCATATGGTATAAAAATACCTTCCAGGTAAAACCAGACTTCCTCCAGACCAACGAGACTTTTTATAATGCAGAGGTAAGTGACTTGGATTTCACTGCGCCGGAAGCACCCGGACAGATCAATCAGTGGGTGAGTGATGCCACAGAAGGGAAAATTCCTAAGGTGCTGGATCAGATCAAGCAGGATGACATTATGTTCCTCATCAATGCCATCTACTTTGAAGCTGCATGGAAGGACTCTTTTCCTGTATTTGATACAAAAGACCTACTCTTCAAAGTAAATGGAGATAGTCCTCAACTGAGGAAATTCATGAAGCTTAAGAAGACGTATCCCTACCTGGAGACGGATGACTTCCAGGCTGTCAGTCTCCCCTATGCAGTAGATGATTATGCCATGACCATCTTCCTGCCAAGTGAGGGAAGCTCAGTAGGGAATCTGGTAAATTCCTTAAGTGCTAGCCAAATGGATGAGTACCTATCTCAGTTATCTGAAGCGGAGGTTTACCTAAGGCTTCCTAGGTTCTCCATGGAGTTTGAGCAGAGCCTAAAGACTATGCTCGCCAACCTGGGTATGAAAGCTGCCTTCCAACCTCAACAGGCTGACCTTACCAGCATTAGTGAAACAGGGGACTTGTATGTGTCTGAAGTAAAGCACAATTCTTTCCTACAGATATACGAACAAGGAACCATAGCTGCGGCAGCTACTACAGTAACTGTGGGAACTACTTCCATTGAAATCCCTAATGGAGATTACATCATGGATGTGGACAGACCTTTCCTACTGATGATTCATCAGCAAAGCACGTCCAGAATTCTGTTTATGGGAAGCATACAGAATCCTGAACC
>JBCDBC010000888.1:0-3183 GCA_039184535.1 Bacteroidota bacterium
GGAGGCGGATGGATGGAATCCATGGAGAAAAAAGTCAGAGAACTACCTAATGTTGAGTTGGGGGTGGCCTTTTCATGGGCTTGCCAGGAGGTAGAGGAATTGAATTTGGATGGGAACACTTACTTTAAGTATCCTTCCTTTCCTCAAGGAAAATGGAATAAGTACGTGAGCCGTATCACTAACTCTATTGAGTCTGGAGATGAAGTGGCTTACTACCTGGATATAGTTGAGAGATTTAAGCCCGATGTTATTCACATCTTTGGTTCAGAACGTTCTTATGGGCTTATGATTCCCAAGATTAAGGTGCCTACCTTGATCTGGATACAGGGGAACCTGACAGTCTATGCCGCAAAATGGTATAGTGGTATTACCAGAACAGAAATAAATAAACATACCAAGCTGAAAACTTTCATTAATGGGATGAGCTGGAACCACCAGTATGCCCGTACCATGAAGGCCGCCGCAAGAGAGCAAAAGATATTTGCTGGATGTAAGTACTTCACCGGACGTACGCAGTGGGACAAAAGGATTGCCAGTGTGCTTTCTCCCGGATCTTCCTACTTCCACTGTGAAGAGTTAATGAGGGAAGCTTTTTATGAGCGCCAGTGGGATAACCCTGCTATGGGGAATGAACTCAAGCTGTTTACCACCATTAGAAGTAATATCTACAAAGGACTGGAAAACATTTGGGAAACTTCTATGCACCTAACGAGAATAGGGAAAGGGAATATTTCCTGGAAGCTGGCAGGGATCAGTGAGAAAGACGAGCTAGCCCAGCTAATGGTGAAAAAGTACAAGAAAACTGCGAAAGAAATTGGACTGAAATTGCTAGGGAAGGTAGATGCAAACAGGCTGGTTAAGGAACTTTGTGAAACTAATATCTTCATTCATCCTTCCCATATAGATAATAGCCCCAACAGCGTGTGCGAAGCCATGCTAATGGGAGTTCCTGTTGTGTCAACATATGCCGGTGGAATCCCCAGCCTTTTACAAGATGGAAAGGAGGGGCTCCTGGTACAAGATGGAGATAGCTATGCTATGGCAGGTGCTATTATGGAAGTATGGAACTCGCCTGAACTAGCCAGATTCTTCAGTGAGAATGCACGCAAAAGAGGATTGGAAAGAAATGATTCTCAAGCTATCATAACTAGACTTTTTGAGATATATGAAGAAGTATTAAGGCAGGAGAAAGGTATCACATTTCAACAAGCTTAATATGGACACAGTAGCTAAAATGAGCGGAGTACAGAAGCTTAAGAGAGATTTCTCTGGGACTATATTCGCTCGGGTCAGAAAATACCAGCTTAAGCTCATATCGGCCATTCCCACTTTCAGGACTTATCTCCTGGCTAAATTGATGGGAATCAAAGTAGAGAAAGGCGTTAGATTTTTTGGTATGCCTATCCTAAGGAGAGCCCCATTTGGTGTAATTAAAATAGGGAGGAAGTGCACCTTCAGGTCTGATAGAATTTCGAATTTAATAGGGATTAACCGGCCATGTTTACTGGATGCCCATAGACCTAATGCCATTATTGAGATAGGTGAAAAGTCTGGCTTTAGTGGGACAGTCATAGCTGCTTCTGAAAAGATAGTTATAGGAAAGAATGTGAAGTGTGGAGCTAACTCTACCATCACAGATTTTGACTGGCACTGGGTAGATCCCAAAAGAAGAGATGAAAATGGATCTAAATCCAGTCCGGTATACATAGAAGATAATGTGTGGTTGGGACTGAACGCCATCGTCCTGAAAGGAGTGAGAATAGGAGAGAATAGCATCATCACCCCTAATAGCGTAGTGGTGAAAGATATACCTGCCAATGTCATAGCTGGTGGGAACCCCTGCAAAGTGATAAAGGAGTTGTAATTCAAGGGTTGTAATTTATTAGGAGCAACGAATTGACTAACCAAAACCTACATATAGTTCACCTTGGCGTCTCCGGATTCCCTATCGGATTCGGTAGCATTCAACGACTTATTTTGCTTTATAAGGGACTTCAACATGCAGGGGCTAATGTATTGGTGATTAACCGTACAGCTATGCATGGGAAGAATAAAGAAATAAAAAGGGAAGGTGTGTTTGAAGGAGTTCCTTACGTTTATACCTGTCCTGATATCTATAGAAAGAAAGGATTTCTCAGTAGAAGAAAATCAGACTTTCTAGGTAGGATAGGCGAATACAAACTCCTGAAAAAACTGAAAAAAGAAGGCAAATTAGACGCCGCTTCAGTTTACCTGACGGGTAGAATTGGCCAACTGCTGTACTACAGACTTCTCTCACGCCTGTTTAGGTTTCCCATTATTCTTAGTTATGTTGAATATCGTTCTGCCATAAAGAACAGGAAGTTAAAGAAGAAGTGGATTCAGTGGAACGACAAACTGTATGATAAATATTCTGCAAAATATGCAGATGGTGTTCTACCTATTAGTGAATTCTTGATAGAGGTTATCAAAAGGAAGGCGCCAGGTACTCCATTTATCAAGAGTCCGGTGATTACTGACTTCGATCGGTTTTCTGTTGAGGACCATTCTAAAGAAGATCCTGTTAAGTTTTTATACGTAGGCGCTGCCAGCTATAAAGAGCTTATCACTTTTGTGCTGAGATCCTTTGAAATGCTGGAAGGAAAGGCAGAACTCAACATGGTGCTGGGAGGAAGTGAGTCACAGTTTGAACCAGTAAAAGAATACGTCTCAGGACTGAATAAAAAAGAGGCTATCTTCCTTTATAACAATCTAGAGGATTGGGAAATTCCAGTGAAGATGTCAGAAGCCAATGCCCTCCTCATTCCACTCAGATCCAATATTCAAGATGAAGCACGTTTCCCACACAAGGTAGGAGAATATGTAGCCTCCGGTAAACCCCTTATCACCACTAACTACGGGGAGATCCGCTACTATTTTGAAGATGGAAAAAATGCCCTAGTGGCAGACGAATACTCAGAAAGATTATTCACAAACAAGATGGAGGAGGTTATTAATTTCCCTGCTAAGGCAGTGGAAATAGGTAAAGAAGGACAGGCATTGGGGAAAGAGTACTTTGATCACAAAAAACACGGAGTAGAAATCCTGAACTTTATAAAAGAAATATTAGGTGTCAAAAACATATCCTATACCAGTGAAGTCAATGAAAATCATCATGGTCATAGACAGCCTACGTAAGGGGGGAAAAGAACGTAGGTTGGTAGA
>JBCDBC010000889.1:0-3175 GCA_039184535.1 Bacteroidota bacterium
AACAATTCAATTAATTGATTATCAATCAGATACAATTGTTGTTAAGAAATTGTTAAGAAATGATAATAGAAGTGATTTTTACTCAGAGCTGGTAGAAGATTGCTTTCTGTAAGAGGAAGGGGTAGCTCCGGTAAGCTGTTTGAAGTAGGTATTAAAGGTAGCTTTAGACTTGAAGCCTGAGGCAAAGGCCAGCTCTAAAAGACTATCATGCTCTGCCATGTCTATCTTTCTTTTAGCTTCCTCTATGCGATAAGTATTGACAAATTGATAGAAGGTTTTATTTAGGTGGGTGTTTAGCACCTCAGTCAAGTGGTGCTTTGGGATATCTAATCTATCGGCCAAATCTCCTAAAGACAGTTCTGGATCCAAGTACAGCTTTTGCTCACTCATGAGCTTCTGGAGTTTCTCCAGATAGGCTATCGCCTGATTCTCGGTAAGACTGGAACGCTGGTATTTTTCAGTAGGAGAAGGTAGATCATCTTCAGACTCAAGTGGAAGAGAAATGTCTTTCTGTTTGTAGTAGTTACGGAGGATGGCTACCACCCAGATGAACATACTACCATAAGCCATCATTCTGATGATTCTGTAATTCTGAGAACTAAGTGCTATAACAGCCAAAGTCAGATAAGGGAGTAGTGCTACCCACAAAGGAAACTTGAGCCAGTTCACCTCTGTATGGTCCATCTTACTGCGATATAATACGACCAAGAGATAACTGAAATAAATAACCTGAGAAGCCACTACCGTAAGGCCCACTATTCGAGTATAGTTATTTACCAGTACCTCATCATACCCACTGGCTAATTTGATGGATACGAGCACATAAGCTATGGTACATAGAACCAGTGGAAGAAAATGGAAAATATGCGTCCTACGCCTTAGGAGAATCCCTCTTCTCTTAGATTGGAAGTAGAAAAAGACCAGCGGTCCATACCCAAGAGAAAAGCTGGTGACCATATTGTCAAATAGCGCTTCCTGGTCTAGCACTTCCAGTAAGACGAACTTCACTATGAGGTGGGAAGTCATCAACAAGAGGAACAATAGAAGGTAGCTCTCCGCACGCCTATTCCTGAAGTCTTGCCAAAGCAGCAGACTCGCCAGGAGCAATTGGGTTAAAGACGCTATGATGAGGAAACCCATAGGGCTAAATGGTCGACTTCTGTGTTAATGTAAGTTTGGTTAAAGGGGACTAATTGACCGGATCTAATATTATGATTCTCTAATTATTCCACCCTGCGATTCAATATACAAAAATAGTCTTTTCAATGCTTACATTGATTTGTAAATTGTAGATAAGCTTGAAATAGTAGACACTTAATTTCCAGATAGATGCAAATAGTCTCAGCTAATGATTATCTAACACGAGAAGAACGAAAACTTCTTATGCAAAAAAATGCGTTTCTCGCCTGGCGAGATATAGGGATTCACTATCTCTGGATCATAGCTGCTTTCAGTTGGGTCTACCTATTCCCCAACGTCTTTTCTATACTTTTGGCTCTTTTTGTATTGGGTGGGAAGCAGCTTGCCTGCGCTATCCTCATGCACGACACCTCTCATCATTCAGTATTCGCAAAGAAAAAATGGAATGATATAGTAGGTCAGTGGTTAGGTGCCTATCCTGTATTCAATAATATGAAAGCTTACAGGCCCTATCATTACAGACACCATGCTTCTAATGGCCTGGAAGATGATCCAGATTTGTTATTGACTCGTGGGTATCCTACCAGCAGAAAAAGCATGATGAGAAAATTCTTCAGAGACCTAAGTGGTCAAACGGGCGTTAAAGCACTCATAGGGCTGGTCATGATGCAGTTAGGCTATCTGGAATTTAACCTGGGAGGAAAAGTCGTGAGAGTTTCTCAAAAAGAGCGTAGCTGGAAGGCGTTTTGGGAGGTATTCAAAAACAACCTATTAGGCCCAATAGTAGCCAATCTGATCATTTTTTCGTTGTTGAGCTTTTTCGCTACCCCCTGGCTTTACCTCCTCTGGATAGGCGCTTATCTGACTACTTTTCAATTCTGTCTGCGGGTCAGGTCTATGGCAGAACACTCAGTAGTGGAAGATAGAACAGATCCTTTAAAAAATACCCGTACCACCAAGGCTAATTTTATGGAGAGAATGCTCTTTGCGCCTTACAACGTAAACTACCATGCTGAGCATCATATGTTGATGGGAGTTCCTCCTTATAAGCTTCCAACTATGCATAAACTACTGAAAGACAGAGATTTCTTCAGTAAAGGAGTCCTGGCGCCAAACTATTTGACCATTATCCGTTCAGCCATAGTAAACTAATTTTCAGCTACAATCCTTTCTAGAAAATCATGAACCACCTCCCAGGAAGGGGTCGGGTCACTATTGATTCTGCTTTCTACCAGCATAGAGGAGCCATGAACCCCATTCGTGGCTGTAAAGGTTTCATGTCCAGCCTCAGCCGCCAGAGTAAACTGACCCTGAATAACATCACTTTCCATTTCCGACTGGGGCCGCAATAAGATCAGAGGGACTTTTACATTCCCCAAAGCGGACTCCGGTCTACAGCCTTCCATAGGCTCACCAGAGGCAGGAGAAAAAGCCATGACAGCCGCCACATTCTCCGGGTACTTCTCCGCATACAGAATAGCCAAAGCAGCACTATAACTACTCCCCCAGAGGATCAACTTACTTCCGGGGACTTTCTTTTGGGCAAACTCTACGGCCGCTTCCATGTCTAAGCTCGCATCACAATAAGAATACCGTTTCAAGGGAAACTGGGCTACTGTACGATTGTAGCTACCATACCTTTGTCCACCAGTTCTCTGGTCAATAGCTAAAATATGGTACCCCTTTTCCTGGAGGACCGGGACTATTCCAGCATACTCCCCTCTTACATTAGAACCTCCCTGATGAAATAGTAAAACACAGCCAGCACTCTCCTGACCAGGATAAAAATCGCCAAATATCTCTATGCTGTCGGAGGTTATAAAAGAAATTTCTGGAGATTTTTTTTCCACAGATTCTTCCTGTGGAGGTGTGCACCCCAGGTAAGTAGTCATTAAACAAAGGGCTATAAAACGGATAGGCTTAATCATAATTCAGGAGAAATCATCAATATTTTCTTCAACGAAATGGAAGTAACGTCTAAAACCAGTCTCTTTCAACACATAAGAAGAGAAGAAAATACTATTGGTCTAAAACC
>JBCDBC010000890.1:0-3172 GCA_039184535.1 Bacteroidota bacterium
AGTACCTGTTATAGCCTCTCTGCTTACCTTATCCAGTAGCATAACCGTGGCAAATTCTATTGCCTGCTTCCGGTCCTCCATAGTAACCTTTCCAGAAATGGTGTAGGTAGGAGACTGGGCAAAAGTGGAAGTAGAAATAAGTGTACTCCACAGGAATACAGACATTAATATATAGTTAGCCTTCATAGAGTCGGTTTGATCATATAGTTTATTAAGCACCAAGGATTCAACATGATAGAGGCTGTTTTAAGCCTTAGCTTTAAGAAAACTATAGGCTATTATTTTCCTCTACCCTTCCTACCTACAAAGATAGAGAATAAGGTCTGATGAAACAGGATTTCAATTGGCTTTACATATATCAATTGGTTTAAGTACTCCTGCCCTTAGGGCACCATCCACTTCCCCTCCCAATCACACTCCTTATCATACATAGCCCTTCTGTGTCCATTGCGGCTTAACCACAGCCATTCCAGAGATTGAACCTCCATAGAGATGACGGCAAAGTGGGCCTTCCATAAACGAGGGTCTATATCCGTCCCATGCACAAGCCGGTAGGCATCTATCCCTTCTTGGAAGGATTTTACATATTGGCCGGGCGTAATCTGGCTACTGTAGTTTTTCTTGGAGTTTTCTCCCAGTCTTTGCCATTCCCGATCTGCCAGTTCATCCTTATAATGTACCTCAGCATGAGCCTGAATCCTAAGCTGGAGCTGTTTGCGTGCATCCCAGCAGAGAATGGCCACTTTAGGAGACCCCTTAATTTGATCTATTTTCCCACTTCTTGCGTCAGTATGGCAAATCATCATGGGGATACTTCTATCTACCTTTCTTAGAATAACAATGCGCGAAAACACATCATTAGCACCAGTAGACGCCAGGATAATAGTTCTGAAGGGAGATTTAGGATCAGCAGTAGCCCTTTCCAGCAGGCTCCAAACTTGATGATAAGCTTGAGAGAGATCATCCCAGGTTTCATACATAAATGTGAGGAATTAGGAAGTTAAAGATAAGACCTAGAAAGTCTGAAAAATTTGATAGCTAAACGAATTTGACTCATTCAAACGAATAAACGAAAAGCATTTATGATAAATAGGAAATGACATATGTCATTTAAAGGAGAATGTTTGAAAGAAAGGAAAAAGCACAAGAATAAACCAATTCAATAAATGTATATTTCAAAACTCAAATTTATATAAAATTCAATTATCCCTAACAGCGCCCCAACAATTTAAGTTTACTGTATGGTAGTGGAAAAAAACTGGGTTAAAGGACAGATGAGTGAACAAAACAGGATAAGAATCAATATCTTGGTCAAGGCAAAAGGAGAGAAAGACTACCGGAGAATGGAACTAGGCACATTTAGAGAAGGTAATATTACAGTTAGCATATTGGATGAAGCAGGAAATAACATACATAAAGAAAAAGATTTACAGCATCCTAATCAGAATGCCCTAACTATCACAATGAAAGATCTTCCTAATGGCACCTACTTTATGGAGGTAGATGATGGCTTTTTTATTCAGGTCAAAGAAATCCAGCTGTGATCCAAGGCTTACCAGGTAAACCTACTTTCGAAGGCGCATTTTCTTTTTCTGAGTCAGAAGGAAGAACATTCCTAAACTCAGCCGCTCCAGAGAAATGTCCAATACAGTGTCAGGACTGGTTCTAGTACTATAAGCTGTAGTTGAAAACTCACCTTTCACTCCTACCCTTCCTACTGTTAAAGCCACCGCCGCTCCGAGATTCAATCCATGCAGATTTTGCTTGCTATCTACTTTCTCAAACTCATCCGCCTGATTTGCACTTCTATTGTAGTTTCTTTCCGTAATGGACTCATACCCCACTCTTCCTAATAATGATAATCTCACATTACCTCCCTGAAGGTAGGTACCCGCTAAGCCTCCTATGACGATTCCGTTAAAGTCTAAGCCAGGAAATCCATCAAAATGCCCCACCACCAGTCGAGAATTTCTAAGCGTATCCTGCAGTAGTGGATAGGCCTGATAGCCTATATACATCCCTATGATTTGGGGTTTCTTCCCAATGAGAAAGTGATCTACCTCCCAACTTAATCGTACATGAAAAGGCGTATGTCTCATGCCTTCTACCTCTAAATTCCCATCATATTTATCTCCATCAATCTTATAACTCATCTCCCCCAACTGACTTCCGATATCCAGGTTCAAGCTGGATTGGTAGAATTTATAGCGGGAAGATTTTGTATTTTTCTGACCTAGGAGGGTTAAAGGAAACAGTAGAATCAGGACAATGCCCAATAGACTCACAGACTTTGTTATTCTGTTCTCTCGAAACTGTACAATACGACTGGCGTTAATTCTCATATATTGCAAGGATTCTGGATCCTTAAAACGAGCAAGGCTTCAAAGTTAATATAGCTGGCAAAACAAAACGCATTGGACGAACTGAAAAAACGTATTCTCCAGGATATCATAGGCAAAGATGATGTCATTCTTACTGAAAGTCAGGAGCTTGCTTTATCCTCCTTCCTGGATTTCACTAAGTCCCAGGAAGAATTAAGCACCCTCCTCCTGAGAGGGTCTGCCGGTACCGGGAAGACCTTTCTCATAGATATTTTCTCCAGGTATCTACAAAAGCAGGGGTTCAAAGTCATCTTACTGGCACCAACTGGTAGAGCGGCCAAAGTCATCACCCAACGTACTGGTAGGTTGGCCTACACTGTCCATCACCATATATATAATGTCCAGGAAAGTAGTATAGGTCCCCTCTTTGTAGATGTAAAGCATAATAAAGCTTCCAGCCGTACTGTCTACATAGTGGATGAGGCCTCCATGGTGGGAGATGATGAGAATGGCGCCAAGGGAGGATTATTACACGATATCCTCAGGTATGTATTTGGGACTGACGCTTACAGGAAGCTGATATTGGTGGGAGACCCTATCCAGTTACCTCCTGTTGGGTATGCGGATTCTCCTGCACTAAATCCTGATACACTTAGGTTTGACCACAGACTTACGGTCTTTGAAGCAGACCTGTCAGAGATCAAACGTCAGGACCTGGATTCCACTATTTTATATAATGCTAACCTACTTCGTCAGCACTATGAGGAGAATACCCCAGAAGAGTTCAGAATAGAAACAGGCTATGATTTACAGTTACTAGAGAATGCCTATGACAGCCTGGAAACCTTTAT
>JBCDBC010000891.1:0-3171 GCA_039184535.1 Bacteroidota bacterium
AAATTGGGATGGTACTTATTTGACTTTCAACCCTTCAGAGCTTTCATCGGTATATCCCAGGTTATCTGTGCTATTCTACTCTTGTGGAATAGAACGGTTATCTTAGGTGCATTTTTATACTTCCCTATTGCACTCAATATCTTGATTATAGATCTCACTATTATGCCTATTGGACCAAAGGTGGGTTTTACATTCAGATTATCTTTCTATCTATTACTGAATATTCTCATTCTGTGGCATTATAGAGAGAAGCTACTAATAATGTGGAAAGCCGCTTGGGAGGGAGTGAGTACAAAGTTCAAATATCCAGCTTGGGTTTACTTAACTTTACCAGTAGCTGGGGTATTCCTGAGCCTGTTTCAGCTTGTCCCTCAGTTATTATTCCTTCTGATTAGTGATCCAGAACAAACTGTTAATGGGATTAGCAAAACCTTTCAACTAGTAATTGGGCTCTTTATTTGAGTACCTTGTGTCCTAACTTCACTTTAGCTTTACCGTAATTCTAGTCTCTCCTTCCACTTCAAACAGGCATTTCTCAAAAGAAGGTGGTCCGAACATCCCTTTGGCATTATTAGAAAATCCATAAGGTTCAGAGGGGAGTCCAAACATCCCATCCGTATTGAGTTTTCCATTATCATCCTGGTCATGGTATAAGCTAAGGGCATACGTGCCGGCTTTTATCTCCTCAAATAGGATGGTCTCCTTTTCTCCCGAAACGACCTGAATCTTCCCATACCCGCATGAGGAGAGAAAATCTTCTTCCTTGCTGACAAGACAGACTTTGATAGTGCCTTTGAGTTCTTCTATGTTAGTTACTTCTACGGTTAAAGACTGGGCTGTTAGATGGGTGCACATACCCATGAACATGAATACAATCAGTAAAATTCTCATGCGATGGCTTTTTTATGGGTTCTTAAAAAAATGGTATAAGCAATGGCACCATTGATCATCCATGGTAACCAGGCTGAAGCTTTATAGACAGAGATGAAAGGCAGAGAGGGAAGGAATGCCAATAGAAGCATAGTACGCTGGGTAATGGCAGCAAAGGTGAGCCCATAGTTTAGGTACATCCACATATGATGGCGGGTAATGTCTCCCTTTCTGGCAGAGGTGATGCCTAATACAAGCGTGGAGAACCAAAGGACAGCCAGGATGGAGAATCCTATACCAGAAATCCAGCCTCCCATAGCGTGAGGTGCTACCCCCAGGCCGGTAAGGCTGCTTAAGCCCACCCCCAAAGTGTACAGATATCCTAAAGATCTGTGAAGGCGGAGATTTCTTCTTCGCAGTGCATTGCTGAGTTGGAAAGGACCTATTGAGATCGCTATCAGTCCAAAGAGTACGTGTGTTCTGAAAATGAACTGATACCAGTCATATTGGGCTACTGCTTTTCCCACCAGTATCCCAGAAGAAGGTTGGCTTAGGTAATGCCAGCTCATGACAAGCATACTCATGGCACCTATGAGAAAAAATCCAAGTGTGAGTTTTTTATACATACCCAAACCTAGCAGCTACAAATTCTCTTTGCTGGTAGATGTGGTCAATGACAAGCTTATGGGATGAACGGAAAGGGGATGTGGTGAATAGCAATGCCCTGGGATGACTGTCAATTCCTCAAATCCTGAAAATGGGCCCTGACACTTGATACATACTTTCTGGAAACGGGAATGGTTGTCTCATTTTCTTTCAGAGATAAACTTAGCCCTTGTGCATTGCCACTAACAGATTTCACCTTTTGCAGATTAACCAGATACGATCTGTGGCAGCGGATTAAGGTAGGAGAGGGGAGTTGGTCTTTTAGAGAGTTTAGGGTGAGCCTTCTAATATTTTTCTTTCCTCCTTTCTCATGTATGTAAACATAATTCCCACTGGCTTCTGCAAATAAGAAAGTGGCTTCTTCTATTGTAAAAGTCTCTTCTTTTAGCTGAGTGAGGATGTAAAATGTGCGACTGGATTGAGCCTTTTTAGCACCTCCAACCAAAGGTTGTAGATCCTGAGCCGCTGACACAAACTGGTTGAGTTTTCTATTGTGATCAATAAGGACGTAAAAGGCGATGGGGAAGGAACCTAATGCAATGGTGCGGCTAATGATCCAGCCATAGTTAGGCCAGTTAAAGGAAAGCTTATCTACATGGTTGATGTACATACCATTCAGGGTGGCTATACAGAACAGGATGAGGAGGTAAAAGCCGATCTGGTGATATACCTTCCAGTTTTTCTCAGAGAAAAAGGCGGGAAATAGTCTTGGGAAAATCAACTGAAAGGCAGCGAAAACAGAAGCCGTTATGAAGCCGAAAAAGAGGATATTGAGATCACTGTAAGGACCTACATTCAGGTTGAAGGGTTTAAAGAATAAGAGGAAGCCGCCTATGAAGGCGCCAAATAAGACAGAGGTAAAAAGTCCTTTCCATCCGTAATTAGGGGGAGAATAGCTTTGTGAGAAAAGCTGAAGGAAAGAATATGTCTTTGTTTGTACGGACACCTACTGAAAGTGTGGTCTTAGTTACGTTTTCGGTACTCGTCCCATGGGCGAGTGCCTCCATAAATTTGCTTACCTATCACCAGAAAATCAAAGAATCCCATTTCTTCTGTCGGATACGTTAGGTTCCAGTTTACGCCATGGTCCTCAGAAATATGGATACCATAGTTGTTGCTCATTACAAGGGCCTCTCCCACTTGGGCGACTTCATACACATAGGACCCTGATCTGGGCTCATAGAATGTCTCAGTCCAGCTTTCTCCGAAGTCATCAGAATACATCAGGTCTCCATTTAGGGCTAGTTCATATATTCTCTGGTCAATGTTATGGGTGTAATGAACTGCTCCCTCTTGTCTAATCCATTTCCAGCTTTTGCCTATATCAGAAGAGAGTAGGCTTCCCTGGCTGGTTCCGGCGATGAGTTTCTCCTGATAATCGTAGATGCTGAGTATTTGTGGACCTATAATGGCAGCTTCCCAATAGCTTTCTTCAGCATTCAATTGATAGATACCCAAGTCTGTTCCCACAAAGACCCTGTTCTGGTATACATGCACAGCTTGTACATTTAGGTTGGGTAAATCCAAGTTGAGGGATGTCCATGTTTGGCCTTCATCTGACGAACGATAAAGGCCCTCTCTGTAAACGCCTACATAGATATCGTCCTCATCCACGTATAAGGCATTCAACTTCTT
>JBCDBC010000892.1:0-3162 GCA_039184535.1 Bacteroidota bacterium
AACAGCCTAATTCCAAATATGACTGGCCATTCTGTGCACGCAGAGTGGCCTTTTTTATGGGATCATTTCCAGCTTTTCCAGTAGCCACTCTTTCTCTACTAACGATTTCGATTTCTGGATCTCATCTATAATACTAGTTAGATGCCCATTACCTTCGGAGGTGTGGTCTTGCTTTGCCTGAAAAACTTCCTTTCCCAGTCGGATAAATTCTTTGTAGGGAAGTTTTCTTTCCTCAGTAAGGCCAGACCTTCTTCTTAGATAGGTTCTGTAGGTATTAACTAGAGCCAGTAATGCCTCTTCTTCATTCTGTTCAAAGTGTATTTTAAATAGAAGGGTGTAATACCCTATTCGGTAAAAGGGATCTATAAAGGTGGCTTCCTGAAGTTCTTTTAAGGCCTTTGTATATTCTCCGGTATGAGTGAATAAGTTAGCTCTACTGAAATGGTAGATATCTGTCTGGTTATCTTCCGGGATGGCCTTAATCCAATCTTCAATGAAAGCCTCTGTCCACTGATATTCCTTTAGCTTTAGCCCTAGGGTAACTATATTTTTAAAGTGATGTAATAGCCCCATGTGGGTTTGAGCCAGGATTCCGTAGGTAATCATGTCTTGATATACCTGGAACATGCTGGAAAGTGCCTCGGTATCTCCTCTCCTATATTTAAAGCTGCAGTAGTTGACTATGATCACATAGAAGTTGATGAGATCCTTTATCTCAAACTGATCATTTCCTTCTTTGACTATCTTTTGCAGGATCTCCAGATCTTCTTCTTCTGCACGCCCGCTAACAAGTTTTAGTGATAAGGTGTAAGCTTGAATGATGGAGGGGAGACTGTCAAAATGCCGTTCGCAATATTCTGTTATATCCTGTATGAGGAAGAGATCTGTAGGTACATTCTTAAAGATAGAGCCGTAGGTATGGAGAGAACAGGCATACATCAGCTTCTCCAGAATAAAGAAGTGATCCAGATGTTCCATAGGTTTTAACACCGCTGCATTTTCCCATCTATCTTCGTGTTCTACTCTGAACTGTAGGATCTTATCTTCCAGGACAAATAGCTCCAGGTACTTGCTGGGGCCGAGGAGAAGTTGTTTTGTTAAAATCTCCCGTTGAGTATCAAAGCCTTTAGGGACATATTTGGTCAGTCCTTTATCCAGATAGGTATTTATCTGGTGTTTTTCTACTTCATGTGGAGCCTCCAGGAAGGATTCCAGACTCAGGAAGGTATTCAGGAGTTTGTGGAGATATTTTCTCAGGGTTCTGACTTTACCATCATCATAGGCCTGGCCGGGAAAGACGGCTTCATAGATCTTCTCTGAGGTAACCTTATCATGGTGATAATCAGGGTGGTATTTAGCTAGCGCTTCAAAAAAGGTGATGGTATCCTTATGCTGATGGAAGTAGGGGGAGTTAATAAACTTCCTGAATTTCTTCAGTTCCGTCTGATTTAACTGACTCAACACTTCTGTGAGTTTCGTGGGTCTCATGGCTAGCTTGGGTTACCACCAAAGTTAAAGGGATAAATTAACTAATTGTTTATAAATCATAATAAAAGACTAATCGTTTTTTTGAAAGAGGAATTATTTTTATATTTCAACTGTAAAATTCAATTTTTGAAATTCATTGATGTGATCCCCCTTGCTGTATAGCAAAAGTGCATTTGCTATATCCTCCTCCTTACATGAATACCAAAAAGTATCAGTGTAAACACTAATTCTCAACCCTATGAGGCTGTTTTCGAGATTACCTAGTCCTATTTCGTTCGTTCTTAGTTTTGCTGTACTGACCTTATTTCTTGCTTCTAATGTCTCTGCCCAAAAGAGACTTCTCGTCAAGTACAAGTCCAACAAAAATGTATCCTTCGCTCAAAGCTCGGTAGATAACATCTATCCCCTTAAAGTGATTAAACCACAATCTATTCCATGGCAAGTATTTACCCTAGACAGAAATGCTACAGTAGAGAAGGTTTTAGACCAGTTAAAAGAAGATCCTAATGTCTTATATGCTGAGGAAGACTTTCAGGTAGAAGGCTTCAGGAATCCGAATGATCCCCTTTTCAATGAACAATGGACGTACTCTAAGAGGCACCCTAATGGAGGGAATACTGGTTTGGATTTTGGGTTTGCCAATGCCTGGGGTAGTCATACCCCCAAAAAAGAAGTGGTAGTAGGTGTCTTGGACTCCGGAATAGACTGGGATCATCCAGACCTAGTAAATAATATTTGGCAAAACCTGGGAGAAGATGCAGATGGTGATGGAAGAGTGCTGGAGTACATAGGAGGAAAATGGGTGTTTGATCCGGGAGATCAGAATGGAATAGATGATGATGGAAACGGGTATAAGGATGATTTCATTGGGTGGGACTTCGTACAAAATGACAATGACCCCAGTGATGATAATATGTTCGGCCATGGAACCCATGTAGCGGGTATCATAGGTGCGGAGCATGATAATGGCATAGGAATTACAGGTGCGGCTGTATCTGTGGCACTCATGCCCCTGAAGTTTCTGGATGCCCAGAGTTCCGGTTTTATCTCTGATGCTATCTCAGCTCTGGATTATGCAGTTCAGATGGGAGCAGATATAAGTAATCATTCATGGGGAGGGCAAGCTTATTCAGAGGCCTTGTATGATGCTATCTATATGGCCATGAAGGAGGACCATCTTACCATAGCTGCTGCAGGAAATAATTATGGTGCAGATAATGACGTAAATCCAGTCTATCCTGCCAGTTACGACCTTCACAATATCATTTCTGTGACCGCTATAAACCCTGATGGAGAATTAACTTCTTTCTCCAATGTAGGGCCCATATCGGTAGATATTGCTGCACCAGGCTACGGAATAGAAAGTACCCTACCTGATGGTGAATATGGACTGCTAAGTGGAACATCCATGGCAGCGCCGCTGGTAGCTGGGGCGGCGGCCCTTCTGATAGCTGAAGATCCAGACTTGAACTGTGATGAACTAAAGGAAAAGATTGTAAAAGGGGCTAAAAAGACCACCAAACTACTAGGACAAGTAAACTCAGATGGCTATCTGGATGTGAAGGGAGCCTACCAGTATAACCCGAATAACAACTGTGAGGTAAGTCCTCTTTTTGCTACCAAGAAACAGGTAATCTGCCCTGGGACTAGATTAGTAGTAGAAAATATCTCTGA
>JBCDBC010000893.1:0-3157 GCA_039184535.1 Bacteroidota bacterium
CTGCTGTACTGCAGAATTTCCTTAAAAGAATTAGGAGGATAGGCAACACAGTAGGTATGTGCTTTTCTTCCCATTTCTTCAAAGCACAATCTGGCTTCATGAATAGAACTAGCGGTAGCTCCTTTCAAGTATTCCTTGATCAAGGGAAAGGTACTCCACATAGCAAAGCCCTTGAGTGCGAGGATAATAGAAATTCCAGCTTCCTTCTGAACATGCTGCATGAGCATAAGATTCTCACGCAATTTTTCTTCCTCCAGCACATAGGCAGGGGAAGGAATTCTACTGATATCCATCTAGTTTACTTCCAGATTTCCGTTCACTTCCTCTTGTCTTAGCAAACTATAGGCAGGCAGATATTGTGAGAAGAAATTAGTGTGAATTTCTCCTATCTTAATCCCAGCTTCTCCATACCATTCTCTGGAGAATAGCATCTTAGCCCCTATATAAGTAGGCGCAGTTGTAGTAAAGGAAACTACCTGAGTTCTGCTTTCTTCAAATGCTATCTGATGGATATAACCCTTCCAGATGGAATAGGATTTTTCCCACTCATCTTTTAGCCCTTTAAATCTACCTTCTACATAAGTCTCCTTTGTATAGTTCTCTCCCAGGCCTCTAGGTTCTGGAAGGTTTATTTTCAAAAACTGTAATGGGATAATTTTCGAGCGCTTACGGATGGATATATCTATCCTGCCCATACCAATACTATAGACTCCCTTCAGTAGGGTTACATTTTTCTCCCTAAAGGTCATCCAACACTGGGTGCTTATTAGAGAAGGGTAATTGTTAGTTAAGGAATCTAGTTCTCTGTGATAAATCAGATATGATCTCCTTACGCCCATGCCGGGACTAGTCAGATCCTGATGAATCCCATGTGGTTCTGTTTCTATCCAGTTTTCATTCTCCCAATATTTTATTTCCTGAGTATTCTCCTGGAAATTGATCTCAGGATTGAAATGGGTTGCAAATACAGTAACCATACTGGTTATACCCAAATCAAAACCGCTGCCTAAAATGGCAATAAGCCCTTTCTCTTTACATCTATCCTGGTAAGGCAGTGCCACGTGGATGACTATGTCTGGTTGGGACGTGTTTATGAACCCTACCAACTGGGGAACATTTTCTGTGTCTACTTGTGCAATTTGCACTCTCCTTTGGCCTAATTCTTTTGTGATCAGGTCGTACTTACGTTTTACTCTACTAGTAAGTATAATGCTAGGAGAAACAGAGGACGATAAAGCATACTTTTGGGTTGTTACTCCTCTGGCTCTGTTGATCAGAACTTTAGACATGAATGGACTTAAGATTTTTTACTCACACTGACTGTAATATAAAAAGAAAGTCCATGGATCAGTCAACTTTGCCCAAATTCAATTGTATCTAGTGGTCCTATAGATATTAACCACTTAGTGGGGCCTTTTTACGGAAAAGTTTCTCAGAATGTCTTTCTTTCCATGCCCCTTGGATGTCACTACATCCTATATGTTGGGTACATCGGGTGGTCCAAATATTATCTTAACCTTTCCTCTAACCCTAACCTTAGTAGAGGAAGGCGTTAAAGATGCCTGGTCATTAGACATCTTTATGAAACAGCCTATTTTTAAAATGGGTAGAGATAAATGGTATTTATCGGGTGAAGGCCGACCATATCATATTTTTCCTGGGTAATTCAGGCTCTGCATCAGAGCACAAAATTTAAACAAGAGTTGAGTGAAGTGAATAAGGCGTGTTTGGCACTAAAGTAATGGTAATGGGTAATCGTAATTAGTAATGGATAATCGTAGTTAATAATGGGTAATCGTAATCAGCAATGGATAATCGCAATTAGTAATGGTAATGGGCTATCGTACTTTTAAGAAGTAATGGGTATTCTAAAATATCTCTCTACACATTCAGGGTAATGGTGTTGGCATCATCTGAGGCGAACACAGTATTCCTTTAATTTCTTTAACTCTCTATCCGAACAATATCCTTATGGTGTTTTCCTGGATAGATGGGCTCATGGATTCTTGAAAAGCTTTTGAAAGCTTTCCCTAATTGTTTGCATTTATCTTTTCAAATGTTCCTAGTCTTCCACATGTAAAAAAACTTGTTCAGCTTGGTTTCTTGGAATTTCATTAGGAAAAGCTTCTTCTTTGAGAGAACAAAAAGCTAACGTTCTCTACTTTTTTGATGAAATCCCACAATCTGAACCTTGGTGCTATTAACACCTGCTCTGTGAGCAAAAAATGGACTCCTTACCAGAGCATCTTTATGTGAGTTTTGACATTAATTGACGCCAACTTGGTCTTTGTCCCAATATCAGAACTCTTGTTCTTGAGAGTGATAGCTGTCTACAAACGGTTTACAAACTATCCAACAGCCTGGGCTGGTCTAAAGGTTGTATTTAATTTTCGCTTGACTTCCTTATTTGGCTCAGCCATTCCCTTTTTACGTTTCGCTATTTCGAGTTGCCTTAGACCTATAGTTGTTAAGTATGGGTAAAGCATCTTGGTGCAAGTCTGAAGATAGTACCGCTCCTTCTCTTTCTTATTCCCTTCAAACATAACTTCAGCTTCTATGATCCATGAATCAGTCAGCATGAGAAATAATTCAACCAAACTGTCATAAATAGATTGTGGCAAGTCTGATCTTAGTATTCCTTCGAATTGTAGCTGACGAATGACTTCCAGCAGAATTTTCCCCTGGGTATGTCTTAGTACTTGGTAATTCTTTCTGATTTTAGGATTCCTTCTCATTACTCTGACAAAGTCCAAAATCAAAAACTTATACTCTCCTAAACTGACGAACAAATCTTGTACTGTAGAAAGGATAGCTGTGAGGGAAGGTACATTATGTAAGTTAGCCTCAAAGCTGTCCTCTAGTTTATCTGTCAATCTATAATATAATGCCTCAATTATATCATCAGTGGTAGAGTAGTGATAGCAAAGATTCCCGTGACTTATTCCCAACTCCTTGGCAATGTGTCTCACCTTTACTTGATCTGTTCCGAACAGATTAAAGAGTTCGAGAGACTTCTCTAATATCTTTTCTTTGGTGCTCACAAATGATGATTTTTTATTTCTTAGAACGTGTGTTCAATCTACTAAATTTATACATGTATATGTCATATTGCTGCTTCAACTGATGGATATTTATGCTAAACAACCAAAACAAATTC
>JBCDBC010000894.1:0-3151 GCA_039184535.1 Bacteroidota bacterium
CTTCTACTTCCTGAATAGCCTGATTACCCGTCATGGCTCCCAGGCAGGAGGTAGCATCCTCTTCCTGAAGTAAGCTCCAAAGCTTCTCGGCTCCTCTTTTCGCGAGTGTGTGTTCTACTTTTATGGAACCCCTAAGATTAATCACTTCCTTAGCCGTATAAGGCCTCTTTATGTCTTTCCATCTTGGATTTCCAAGCCATTCACTGATCAATTCGTCAATTTGTTGCGCACGATTATTCATGATTTCTGATTTAAGGGTTATAAAATTTGATATGCAGGCAGGGTTAAAAATTCATCCAGATCATCAGCTAGTACCAACTGATTAAAGAGTTCTACGGCCTCTGGGAAGCGATTTTGCTGAAAGGCCTCCTCTCCCATACCAGTTTTGAATGCTTGTACCTGCTCTTCAAGCAATCCGCGATAGAGGGACTCTGTGATGGCTCTACCATCATCCAGCCTGGCGGTGGAATGGTGTATCCATTGCCAGAGTTGGGTCCTGCAGATTTCTGCTGTGGCCGCATCCTCCATCAGGTTGTAGATGGGCACACATCCATTTCCCGCCAGCCAGGAAGCTATGTATTGTATCCCTACATCAATATTGATGCGCATACCATCTTCTGAAATACTTCCTTCTGGTGCTTCTATAAGGTGAAGCGGTGTGATGGTCTCTTCTGGCCGGCTAACATGGATCTGATTGGCTTCCGGCATGTACTCATCAAATACTTCCATAGCTACCCCTACCAGTCCAGGGTGGGCTACCCAGGTTCCATCATGTCCGTTAGAAGCTTCCCTCAGTTTGTCTTGTCTTACTTTTTCAAGGGCCTGGGCATTAGCTTCTGGATCTCCTTTAATAGGGATTTGGGCAGCCATTCCCCCCATGGCGTGTACGCCTCTTTTATGGCAGGTCTGGATCACTAGTTTTGAATAAGCTGCCATAAAAGGAGCTGTCATTCCTACTTGTGCACGGTTAGGGACAAGAAACTCTGGACGCTTCCCTAATTTCTTGATGTAGGAGAATATGTAATCCCATCTTCCGCAGTTTAGTCCGGCTGAGTGATCTCTTAATTCATAGAGAATTTCATCCATCTCGAAACTGGCTAGAATGGTCTCAATCAATACAGTGGCCTTGATGGTACCATTAGGAATGTTCAGGTAGTTTTGTGCAAAGACAAAAACATCATTCCAAAGCCTGGCTTCCAGATGACTCTCTAGCTTAGGTAAGTAGAAGTAAGGACCAGACCCTCTATTTATCAGGGTTTTGGCATTATGAAAGAAGAATAAGCCAAAGTCTACCAGAGATCCAGACATCGGGCTTCCCTTTACCTGAATATTCTTCTCTTCCAGGTGCCAGCCTCTGGGTCTTACCATGAGGGTAGCGGTCTTTTCATTCAGCTGGTAGTTCTTATCTTTTTTAGCATCATAAAATGCTATGTCTCCTTTGGCGGCATCTCTCAGGTTGATCTGCCCATCCAGGCAGTTCTCCCAGCTAGGTGCATTGGCATCCTCAAAATCAGCCATAAAGACTTTGGCACCTGAGTTCAGGGCATTGATAACCATTTTCCGGCTGACTGGTCCTGTAATCTCCACCCTTCTGTCCAGCAGATCTACAGGCAGAGGAGCCACTTTCCAGTCTGATTCTCTGACGTTGACCGTCTCAGGCAGGAAGGTAGGCAGTGCACCTGAGTCCAATTCATTTTGCTTTCTGACTCTGGCTAGTAAGAGTTCCTTTCTCCTTCCATCAAAGTTTTGATGTAAAGCTAGGAGGAAAGAACAGGCACTTTCTGTTAGAATTTCCTGATAAGGAGGCGAAAGTGGAATGCTGATTTCCAACTGTTCGCTCAAGTCTAAAGTAGGTGGTGATTTTTCCATTTTCTCTATGATTTGTTCAAACATAATAATAGCGAAAATGAAAAACAAGCGAATTTTCGCTAATTATTATTTTTTCGCATTTAACGGTTAATTCGCTATCTCTTTTGAGACAAAAAAAAGCCCTGGCAGTCTGCCAGGGCCTACAAGTGTGAATATGGTTATTTAACTTTTTTACACCATCTGCTGAACCTCAGAGATGATTTTATCTGCAAGTGCATCTGCTTCTCCTTGTGTAGGGGCTTCAGAATACACTCTGATGATAGGCTCAGTATTGGATTTTCTCAAGTGGACCCAGGAGTTTTCAAAATCTACCCGGACACCATCCACATCATTGATTTTATGCTCACTGTAGCTTGTCTTGAATGAGGCGAGAATTTCTTCCAGATTAATGCCTTCTACTAGTTGTATCTTCTTTTTAGCCATGAAGTAATCAGGATAAGTAGCGCGTAATTCCGCACAGCTCATCTTGCTTTTCACCAGATGAGAAAGGAATAAAGCTATCCCTACTAAGGAGTCTCTCCCGTAGTGTAGCTCTGGGTAAATAATCCCTCCATTTCCTTCTCCTCCAATCAGCGCATCTGTACGCTTCATGATTTCTGTCACATTCACCTCCCCTACAGCAGAAGCGTGATGTCTGCATCCGTGCTTCTCTGCTATGTCCTTTAAGGCTCTACTTGAGGAAAGATTAGAGACTACTGCACTCTTAGTATGTGTAAGCACATAATCTGCCACTGCTACCAGGGTGTACTCCTCTCCAAACATCTTCCCTTCATTATCCACAAACACTAGCCGGTCTACATCAGGATCTACCGCAATCCCCAAATCGGCTTTCTCTTTGCTTACCGTTTCACATAATTCTGTGAGATTCTTGGCTAAAGGTTCCGGGTTATGGGAAAACCATCCATTAGGCTCGCAATTAATCTCTATGATTTTTTTGACTCCCAGGGCTTTTAATAGCATAGGTACGTATACCCCCCCGCTGCTATTGACCCCATCTACGACAATCTTCAGATTTGCCTTTCTGATAGCATACTTATCCACCAGTTGGAGGGAGAGAATTTTATCTATATGCTTTTTCTCGTAGTCTTCCAGTTCCGTTACTTTGCCAAGCTCTTCCACCTCATTGAATATATAGAATCCATTATTCATGATTTCCATGATCTCCATACCATCCTTCTTGGTAACAAACTCTCCTCTATGATTTAGAAGTTTTAGGGCATTCCAGTTAACTGGATTATGGGAAGCTGTAAGAATAATTCCACCTGCAGCCTTTAGGTCGGGC
>JBCDBC010000895.1:0-3148 GCA_039184535.1 Bacteroidota bacterium
AATATCCTTCCGTCTTTCTTCAAAATTACGAGAATTAAGAAAGGTTGTTAAGAAAAATTAGTCATGTAGTTTGAAAAGAACTAAGAATTCACTCCACTAACCTGCCTATACTCCTCCTGCAGCCTGGGATCTTTTAGGTATAGGAGCTTTTTCATTTGGGTCATTTCTAAGGTGAAATGGCCAAACTCATCCACTACCTTTCCAGAGATCAGATAAATCCCTCTGTCTATGAAGGGATACTTCTTTACCACGTTGGGGAAGCGCGTACAGTCAAACATCTGCCCCTCACTGTCCAGCATATTGGCAAACTGCATCATATCTCCCTTGATGGTACGGGTGGTTTTTACGCATACATAGTAGCCGAGTATATGCACGATCTGTCCTTCATATTTAGGGAAATCCTTAGTCATCACTAGATCTATTTCTTCCGGTAATATGCCTAATAAGGAAAAGGGAGAAGCCAGGGGAAAGCCTAAGAGTTCCATCTCATCATAGGCATCCTCTAAAGGAGATGTTTCCAGTATGGGCAAGGTATAATCCGGTACGTCTGGCGGGAAGAGTACATCTGCCTGTTTTTTATAGACCCTACGGGTGTAGAGTCGCATTTCCCACAGGAGAGAAGGTTTATTGCTGCCGGTAAAGCGGAAAGCACCTATACGTATGAGAATGGTCAACTGCTCAGCACTGATGTAGGTTCTCCGTACAAAATCTGCCATGTCTGTAAAAAGACCTCTTCTTTCCCGCTCCATTTCTATGTCTGTAGCCAGTTTCTTTTGGAGATCTTTCAGGTGAATAAAGCCCAGATAAATGTCCTTCCCTATGATGCGGGTGAGGTAAGTAGAGGTATTTACGCAGGGAGGATGAATGCTAGCTCCCCACATACGCGCCTCATGTATGTAGATCTCCGTATCATAAAATCCACCAAAGTTATTGATGACGCCCACCATGAATTCTCTCGGGTAGTAGGCTTTGAGAAGTAAGCTCTGGAAGCTCTCCACAGCAAAACTGGCAGAGTGCGCCTTGGAGAATGAGTAACCAGCAAAGCTTTCTATCTGTCGCCATATTTCCTGATTGAGGGCTGGGTTGTACCCTTTACTGGCAGCAGCCTGGAGAAATTTCTCCTTAATGATGATGAACTCCTGATTGTCGCGGGATTTTCCGCTCATGGCGCGTCGGAGGAGGTCTGCTTCTGCCAGAGAAAGGCCTGCATATCCATTGACCATCTTGAGTACGTCTTCCTGGTAGATCATGATGCCATAAGTATCATCCAGTAGCTCCTTAATCCTGGGATGTGGGTAGTTGAAAGGTGTCCCGTTATGCCTGCGGATAAATTCCTGCATCATGCCTGATCTGGCTACACCGGGACGAATCACAGAACTGGCAGCTACCAGGGTAGGGTAGTTGTCGCAACCCAGCTTGGAGAGTAGCCCACGCATGGCGGGGGATTCTATATAGAAGCATCCCATGGTTTGTCCTTTGGCTAGCATTTGGTTAACCTTTTTGTCCTTCTTAAAAGCGTTGGTCTGATGCACATCTACACTGATCCCCTGATTCTCATGGATGATGTCTACAGCGGACTTAATGTGTCCCAGCCCACGCTGGCTCAGTATGTCAAACTTATACAGCCCAATCTCTTCCGCCGTGTACATGTCAAACTGCGTGATGGGAAAGCCCTTCGGAGGAATCTCTGTAGGACTGAAAGCATGTATAGGTTGTTCTGAAATGAGTACCCCACCCGCATGTATGGAAAAATGGCTAGGGAAACCCTTCATCGCTTTGGCATAGTGGAGTACCTGTCGTTCTATCTTGGAAAGGTCGGCTGGCGGCTGATGATGCATATGCACAAGTCGGTCAATCTCCCCCTTAGGTAAACCGAATACCTTCCCCAATTCTCTGATAGCAGCCCTAGCCTTGAAGGTGCTATAAGTAGCTATCATAGCTGTATGACTTTCTCGGTAGCGTTTCAGCACATATCGGATCACCTCATCTCGTTCCTTCCATGAATAGTCTATGTCAAAGTCCGGTGGGGAAGTTCTCTTGGGATTCAGGAAGCGCTCAAAGTATAGGTTCAGTTCCAGTGGATCTACGTCTGTAATGCCCAGGCAGTAGGCTACCAGGCTATTAGCACCTGACCCACGGCCTACATGGAAGAATCCCCTGTGCTGGCCATACTTCACAAAATCCCAGGTAATGAGGAAGTAAGCGTTAAAGTTGAGCTTATCTAGGATCTGAAGCTCGCGTTCCAGGCGTTTGGCTGCTTCTGTGTTATGGAGGCCGTAGCGTTTTTCCATGCCTTCCATGGCCAGCTGTTCCAGCAGTACAATGTCCCCATACTTATCTCCGGTGTAAGTCTGCCTTGTGTGAGAAATCCCAAAGGAAAACTCAAACTGGCAGGAAGCCAGTAGCTCTTCCGTATTCTTCACGATTTGGGGAAAGCCTTCAAAAGCTTCCCTGAGTTTGGCAGGTGGGAGAAAGGTTTCGCCTTCATGGGCCTGCTGACCATGAGACAGTTTGGAGAGAACCAGGTTATGGTCTATGGCCCGCACCAGGCGGTGCTGATTAAAGCCACGCTTATCCAGGAAAGTGACAGGTTGGAGAATGACCAGCTTATCCTGCCTATGGTGGTAGCGTGAGCGTACCAGCTGATTTAACTCAGCCGGATGAATGCCCAGGAACTCATGCTCTGATAAGGTGGCATGACCTCTCCGCTTCCAGGGATAGATGACATAGACATTGTTCCATAGAGGCGCTATTTCAGGGAAGGGCTCTCCTATATGAGCATACTGAGAGTAGAAGGCGTTGATCTCCTGAAATCCTTTCAGATTTTTAGCCAGGGCTATGTAAAACAGCTTGTCATTTACTCGGAACTCCATGCCCACTACCGGGTGGATGCCATTCTCCTTACAGGCTTTGACAAACTCAAAACAGGCTGATACGTTGTGAATGTCCGTCAGTGCCAGGGACGGTATCTGATGAGTAAGGGCTAAGTTTACCAAAGCCTTAACCGAAAGGACCCCATACCGCATACTAAAATAACTGTGACAGTTAATATACATCTCCGCTTTGTCCGTTTTTGGCCCTGGCTAAGGAGACTTGACAGCATGCAGATTCCGCCTGACTCTTTTACTAGGCCAGATTGTCAGCGATC
>JBCDBC010000896.1:0-3147 GCA_039184535.1 Bacteroidota bacterium
AAATTAACCTAAAGGCCTATTTTGGCTAATTTATGAAATATCCTAAAAAAATTTCTCTCTCTACTGAGTACAGAATTTATGGCTAAGGCTTATCTGGTTGAATAAGAAATTCAAAATCTATTTAACCAAATTATTTTAGTCATGAAATCCGTTTACACAGTTATCATTTTGATCCTTTCTCTTCTGGCTTTTTCAAGCTGTACTGACAATGAAGAGGCCCCTTCTGCCAACTCTGAAATTACTACTGAAGAAGCCGCAGAAATTGTAGGTACCTCCCTGGCGAGTTCCTCTGCCGGGCTGGATGAAATTACCGTAGAAGTTGCAGAAACCTCTGAAGAAATTGCTACAGAAACTGCCTTCGATCCATGTGGTGTGCAAAGAGATACTGCTTATAGCATCTCCAGCCCTTCAGGAGCAGCTATTTCTTACACAGGTGAGCTTAGCTATGATTTTGGGGTAGGATGCGTAGGGGACTCACCTCAGACTTTCTCATATGAAGTAGAATACAGTTCTATATTTGATACCCCAAGAATGGCTTCTTCAAATACAGGTTCTTCTAGTCTCTCATTAGAAAAGTTATCTAATGATTACATCATATTTGAAGTGAATGGCTCTTACACTCGTACAGGATCATTCGACTCCAAAATCTTAAACAAGACCTCTAGTGATGCTTCTGTAACCTTCAACCTGAATGATCTGGTAGTAGACCTTAATGACAAGCACATCAATGGAGGGTCTGCTACATTCACCCTGGCAGGCAGCACAGCCAAAGGAGACATCTTTAATGTTACAGGTGATATCTCTTTTGACGGACAAGGAAATGCCCTCATCTCTATAGATGGCCAAAGATTTACCCTGGACCTGGCAACAGGCGACATGGTAGAAGTTTAATTCTCGTCCTAAGGTTGATTTATTAAGGTACTCCTACCTGGAAACAGGTGGGAGTTTTCCTTGTATTAAAAGATCTATGGAAAAACCGGCACAAGTCAAATACTTACTCACTGCCTATCAGAAGCTATTTTTAGTAATTTAAACCTAGAAATATTCTTCTTCCAAGCTGGCATTTAGTAGCTAATAACCAGAAAGGTCATGTTTGATAATCTTTGGGCATTTATGGATCAGTTTGTACAGTTCACTCCTGGAGAAAAGGATAAAATTAAGGCTAGTATCACCATAAAGGACGTTCCCAAACATTTTGCACTGGTAGAGTTAGAAGATATTGCCAGGGAAATTTACTTTATAAATAAAGGACTACTTCGGTTCTACTATTTGACAGAAGACGGAAATGAAATCACAGGCTTTATCTTCCAGGAGAATATGTTTGCTGGTTCACACGAAAGCTTTTTTTCACAGCTTCCTAGTACACAGGTGTTGGAAACACTAGAAGACTCTGAACTTTTCGCTTTTTCATTTGAAAGCCTACATCAGCTATTCAGGGATATTCCTAATATGAATGTATTTGCCAGAAAGCTATTAGAAGTAAGAATGGCATTTGCGCAAAAAGTAGTGGCTTCCTTAATTATGCAGAAACCTCAGGACAGATATACCTCTTACCAACTCCTTCATCCGGAGCTAGAGAAAAGAGTCCCTCAGCATATCCTGGCTAGCTATATGGGAATCACACCAGTTTCCTTAAGCAGAATACGTAAGAGATTAGCAGACGGGAAGTAACTTATTTACAATTGTTAATGGAAAAGGTCAGGATTAACAGAAACTTTACCACATCCTTAACCTTATGTAGCATTAATACCATGCCTCATTTAAAAACGGAAATCATTCTAAATGCCTCCCCGGAAAAGGTATGGCAAACCTTAACTGACCTAGCTAACTATCAACACTGGAATCCATTTATTACCTCCTCTAAAGGGGAAGCTATAGTCGGAAAAAAGATTACCAATACAATGGTGCTCAACGGCAAAACGAATATTTTTACCCCCGTCATAACGAAAGCAGAGCCTCAAAAAAAGTTCGAGTGGCTGGGAAGCGGCATGATGGGGATGTTTAAAGGAAGGCATTACTTTATGCTAGAAAAACTTAGAGAGAATCAAACAAAACTCATTCATGGAGAAAAATTCAGTGGATTACTGAGCGGTTTGATCATGAGGATGATAGGAGATGAGACCTTAAAATGCTTTCAGAAAATGAACCATGCTTTAAAAGAACAGGTGGAATCCTAGAAGAATCAAATACCAGAAGGTATGATTACGACCTCCCACGATCATACATCTTCAAAGTTTCCCTATCTTAGCCATGTGAAATTTGGCAAATTAGCAGATATCAGCCAGGTAGATTTTCAGCTGCCTGAAGTGGACCCCAGAACCCTATCAGCACTAGGAGGAACGCCCTCCCCTGCCCCAGTGAAAGTATATACGGGTTGTCCTCAGTGGTCCAGTAAGGAGTGGAGGGAGGTACTTTATCCCCCTAAAACCAAGCAGGCCGATTATCTGCATTGGTATTCCAAGTCTTTCAACACTATAGAGCTAAACACCACTCACTACAGAATTCCCAAAATAGAGATTGTCAAAAGATGGAAAGAGGCTTCAGATGAGAGCTTCATTTTCTGTCCCAAGCTACCACAGACCATTTCTCACTACTCCAAGCTACTGAACCAGGATCAGACCCTGGCATTCTGTGAGTCTATACGCCACTTTGAGGAGAAACTAGGACCTACTTTTGTGCAAATGCACCCCTCCTTTGATCCGAGCATGATTGGGAACCTGGAGTTTTTCCTGTCCGCTTGGCCTAAGGATCTGCCTATCCTTTTTGAGTTTAGGCATGAAGGCTGGTTCCAGGATCAGTTGCTCATAGGAGCTGCCTACGACCTTTTGGCTTCACATGGTTCAGGTTCACTCATCACAGACGTTTCCGGCAGAAGAGATGTCCTTCACATGAGTCTGAATAATAAGATTCTTATGCTCAGATTTGTAGGAAATGCCCTCCACCCTACTGACTTCCAACGAGTGGATAGCTGGATGGAAAGAATCAAATATCTGATCCAGCAAGGATTGGAAGAAATATACTTTTTTGCTCATGAGCCTGGAGACCTTTGGGCCTATGAACTAGGGAAGTATGCTGTCCAACAATTCAACTCTTTTCTGGGCTTGGCACTCCCCATTCCAGGCGTCCCTGACACCAATTCTCAAATGT
>JBCDBC010000897.1:0-3146 GCA_039184535.1 Bacteroidota bacterium
TGGAGGAACGGCCAGCCCGCATGAGAGATGAACTATAAGGCTGAGGTATCTTTAGAATAAATTGGAGGCCCAAAATTCAATATTTCTATTCTTAATTTACCGAGGAATGCACGAATGAACTCCAAAAAGCTATTCGTGCATTCGTGGCTTTTCGATAGTTAAGAGAGGACTAAGGTAATTCTCCATTAAATCCACTTGCTGCCAGAAAAGCTTCAAAATCCTGTATGGTTAAGATATCCTCCACTGCCTGTTTGGGATCCTCCTGTTTGAAGTAGTAAGCCTTGCATATATAGAACCCCATCCAATAGCCCAGATCTCTGGGAGCATTCGGCATGACTTGTCCACCAGCATATAACCAGCCTTGATAAGACTTATCCAGCATTTCTTTTTGAAAGATTTGCCATAGTTCGGTTACCTTGGGGGCCGCCCAATAATCCAAGTGATGTCGTAACTCTCTTCCCTGGATAAGATATGCCAGAAAATCTGCTGCTCCTTCTCTGATGGTTTGACCTAGTAAATTCTCAGTCTGAGGATACTTTTGTTGGAAATGAATTAACTCATGAGCTACAATAGAGGGGATGACAGCATAGTTAATAATCGCATTAAGACCATTTTCATTCCCCTGAGGACCGTACATTTCGGTTCCCATGATCAAGCCATCTCCTGATATGCTTCCTCCCGTGTTTTTTCTGCCGATCACAAAGTAGACATTGGGAATGACCGCATCCGGGTACCAATCTATCATTTGCTCATAGACGGTAAGGATATCATCTTCAAAGGCCTCCCTTATTCCAAGACTTCCTGCTCTAATCATCTCATAATAAGCCTGGTCCTTTTTGACAGTTTTTGCCAATTTCTTGGCACTTTCTATTCTCATTCGGATAAATCCTTTTACTCCCGCTGATCCTTCGTCAATGTATCTTTTAAAAGTAGCGCCTGTTATGTTACCCTCAGCTTCATCATAGCACTGCCAGAAGAGATCCACATCAGAGGTAATGATGGTGTTGCTTAGGTCCTCTTTGGGTTGAGAAATAAGCATAGAAATGCTGCTTGCCAAAAGGCAAAAGAAAAATATGGATTTCATAAAAATGTTATGTTTTGTTGGTTAACAGATGTTCAAATTCTTTTACAATTTAAATAGGCTTAGTGGGTAGATTTTCATTTGGAGAGGAGGCAGAAGTGGGTTTCTTACCCTGTAGTTAGACCCACCCCTGGCCCCTCCAAAGGAGGTGATTTGCTATCGTTTGCTTACTCACTGTGGCTTAGGTAGAAGGAGAAATTCCCTTCCCAAATTCCCCAATCCTTTTGCCCTGTCAGATCTTCCATGGATTCATAGGATGAGTCGTCATGAGATAAAAATAGTCCCACAGACCTTCCCTTGGCTTCACCATCCATGACTTTTAGGGTAACCAGCACATTAGAGGAAATAGCTAGAGGAGCGCCCATTTCAGCAGTTACCCAACCCTTACTGTTTTCTACACCAAAGAGGATGGGGGATGGATTTATTCTTCCTGTTACACGCCCCTCCTTTATTTCATAGAGGTTCGCTTCAAAGGAAATACGCTTGTACCCATTATGTCTGATATGGAAATGTAGTTGGTTAACCATAACTGGAGAGCCGGAGTAGGTAAGTGCCGTTCCGAAAGTAGTTTCGTTTCCTCCTAACTTGTCTGAATGCTTCTTAGGATTGTTAAAGCCGCTACTCGTTTGGGTAGGAGCGTTTTTTCCTATAACTGTTACCGTGCTAAGAGGACTTACTTCAGCTACATTAGTTAGCACAGGAAGGGATGCCAGGTTTGTGGCTAAAGCAGTATTGTAGGGAGGTAAACCAGCATTTTCTAGCTTGGTTGAGAGCTCCTCTTTATCTTGCTGAAAAAACCTGTCTCCCTTGATATGAATACTCTCCTGAATGGTTTCCCACCAGGTAGGATGGGTTTCCTGATTAACCCAGTCCCCCTCAGTCTGTAATTTTTCTGCCACCATAGGCAAAATCTTCTTGGACTCTTTGATGGTTCCTCTTGCCAGGAAAACCCATTCTCCTTCTTTATACCACAGCTCTAATACATCTCCCTCTGGATGCCATGAGAAAGAATTAGGTACGCCATCCATATATGACTGGATAAGGTTCCCATCATAGGGTGCTGGGCTCAGGATGAGTTTGATAGAATTTTCAGGCTTTCCCTTTTTTTGCTGGGTAACCACCAGTATATCATCAGCCTTGTCAAATTTTATATAAGGAGGTTGGGAAATAGGTTGAACATTTCCATAGGTCCACAACTGGTATTCGTAGCTTCCATTTGTCCACCTAAGTGCCTTTCCAGACTTAAGCTCAGCAGTAGCTTGTCGGGTTGGTTGTTCAATAGCTGCTGTCTTAACTGACACAGGACTCGCTTCAATCCTATGGACATCCAAAGGAGCTACTTCAAGCTGCGGCTGATTTTCTATTCTTTCCAGGGGTAGAGCTTGTTCTGCTGGCAAGACTGCTTGAGTCTCACTTAACAAAGGCTGTGGTTTTTCGAATATCTGGAAGGGAGTTTCGGCTGCTGCTTGCGCTACTACTTCTTGTAAAACCGGGATTTCCTTAGCCGGTGATACTGGGCTGATAGCTGCCAGAAGGGGAATCCAGCAGGCAAATAATAACCCATAGTTGGCTAGTATCCTTCTTGACGGAAGGGGGATAGAGGGGTTGTCGTTAATGAGGGCTATAATTCTCTGTTTGATTTGAGAGCCTTTTGCCATTTGAATAGCTACGTGATCCTGTAAGGAGGAAGGTCTAGTCAATTTCCTGGCGACAGAAACGAGCTGAGATGCGTATTCGGAAGCGGGCTTACCGCCTCTGATCATCTGTTCATCACAGGCTTTTTCTCGCTCAATGACATGCCTTTTCTTGAGTATCCAGGCAAAAGGATTTATCCAGTGCAGACTGGTAGCCATCAGACATAAAAGGTGGAGGAGGTAATCTTTACGTTGAATGTGTGTCCACTCATGTAGGAGAATGGTATGTATTTCTTCTTCAGATAGGCTCAGGGTAGACGAAGGAAGAAGAATTTCAGGTTTGAATATTCCCCAGGTCATAGGAGAATGGACTTCAGAGCTTTCTTTAAGCAGAGCCTTAGCATAAGGGGCTTCTTGAGAAATGAAGGACA
>JBCDBC010000898.1:0-3142 GCA_039184535.1 Bacteroidota bacterium
CTACTAAGAAGCTTAGTGTTACTCCTTTATAAGAGAAAGTATTCGTTAAACCAGTAATAACATCTGGAACCCCAACACCAAGAATCTCTAAGTCTCCTTGTATAGGTAGACCGTCAGCATCATGAACGATTCTACCCTGATCATCTCTAGTGTAAGCACGTCCTACAATGGCACCATATGGCTGATCCAGACGAGCTTCTACATAAGCATTTCTCGCTCTAGATTCTCCTAACCTTAGAGCGTCTAATTTTCCATCATCATCTAGGGCATTTACTGTGTTTTCATTTCTAGCCAGATTTAAGGCTACATCCCATCTAAAGTCCTTGGTTTGGATAGGTGTACCAGTAACCAATAATTCTATCCCTGTGTTCTTGATTTCACCTGCATTTACAGTCACAGAACCATAACCCGAGGCATTAGAGATATTGGTACTTAGAATCTGGTCTGTGGTAGTCATATCATACCAGGCAAAGTCGATTCCTAAACGATTTCCAAAAAACCTAAGATCTACACCAGCTTCATATGAAACTGTATTTGTGGGTCTCAAATCGGCGATTGGAATTCGATTTTGTGCAATTTCACCTTGAGGATTATCCCGGAATGGTTGTCCAACGATTCTATAGGTTAGGTCAAGCTGGTATGGATCAGTATCACCTCCTACTTCTGCGTAAGAAGCACGTACCTTACCAAACGAAAGAATGTCTGAACCTATATCTAATGCATCTGTGAACGCAAAGCTTAAAGAAGCAGATGGATAGAAGTAGGAGTTGTTTTCGTCAGGAAGGGTTGAAGACCAGTCATTTCTGGCTGTTACATCCAGGAATAGGTAGTCCTTATATCCTATCTGTGCAGATCCGTACAGAGAGTTGATCTTTTTCTCACTGATACCATATCCTACACTTGGGAAAGCGGTATTACTGATATCTCTGAGACCAGGAATAATGAACTGATCACCACTCAATCGAAGATCTTCTCGTTTTTGAGAAAGTCTATTTCCACCCAAGTTTGCACTTACTGTGAAGTCAGACCCTATGGTCTCATTGAACATCAGGAGGAAGTCATAGTTATCTTCTCTGATTCTCCACTCCCTTTCGTTGATACGTCCAGGTCTTCCCAGGTGAGGAGTTCTCTCATCATCCCAATCTCTTTGACGAGTGGTATAATAATCCGTCCCTGCTCTTAGCTGTAGCGTCAGCCAGTCAGTAAATTCATATCTGGCAGAAGCAAACCCTATCAATCTGTCTCTGGTATCCCCGTTGAACTGAAGCTCAGTACCGAAGTATGGATTCACACGGAATATACTGTTGTTGTAAGGAATGTAGTCTCCATTTTGATCTATGAAAGGTCTGAATAAACCTACATCTACACTAGAGGCAAGCTCTGTAACGTGTCCAGGGTTATGTGGGCTATCAGAAAGTGCTGGGCGGTTGTTAGCTTCTTCATTGATGTAGTTGATTTTTACATCAAAAGAAACTCTTTTCCCAAGCTTGGAAGTACCTCTAATGTTAAAGGTATTTCTTCTTAAATCCACATTGTCAAAGACGCCTTCATTTCTTAAGTCAGAAGCGGATAGTCTTACTGATGAGTTAGCATTACCGGCAGATAAGGCTAGCGTGTTAGTAAGGGTGTAACCAGTTCTGAATAGATTATCCAGATTGTTTCTGTTAGGAGAATAAGGTCTGTTTTCCCCATTAAACTGGATAACAGGCTGACCTTCCATTCTGGCTCCCCATGCCTGACGAGCTCCTGAAAGAGCCGCATCTACTGTGGTAGGTGCCTGTCCCTGCGTACCAGATCCATATACAAACTGGCGGTCATCAGAGTCATAGAAGTCAATAGGATTTTCCCAAACGTAGTTAGAGTTCAGTTCCACGCCTATTCCTTTGCCTTTGTTACCTCTTTTGGTGGTGATCTGGATTACCCCGTTCTGAGCCCTTGTACCATAAAGAGCTGTCGCTGCAGGTCCTTTCAGTACGGTGATAGTTTCAATATCATCCGGGTTCATACTAGAGATACCATCTCCTCTGTCTAATCCTCCCCACATACCTGCGGACCCAAGGTTAGTATTATCTATAGGGATACCATCCACTACATAAAGAGGTTGGTTATTACCTGCAAGAGAAGAGTTACCACGAATGATTACTCGGGTAGAGGAGGCAGGTCCAGCTGCGGGGGCACTTACATTCACCCCGGCTACTCTACCAGCAAGAGAATTCATCACGTTAGTTTCCCTTGCCTGGGTTAATGTTTCACCATCTACCTCTGTTACAGCATAACCCAGTGATTTTTCTTTCTTCCCTATCCCCAGGGCAGTAATCACTACATCATCCAGCTGAACATCAGAAGCTGAAAGAGAAACATTGACAGAATTTCTTCCGCTAACGGATATTTCCTGCGTTTCATAGCCCAGGAATGAAATTCTCAATACAGCATTATCGCTGCTAACGCTAATGGAATAGACACCATCTAGTCCACTGAGTGCACCATTAGTGGTTCCTATTTCCTGAATAGTAGCACCAGGGACAGGCTCGCCATCCTGGTCTTGAACAATACCTGATATGGTCTTTTGGGCATACATCCCCATGCTAATCAACATGATTAACAGAAAAGATACATGCTTAGAGAATCTAACCAGATCAATTTTGAAAAGAAAGGGTTGTAGTTTTCTCATCGTCGGTTAATGATTTAGGTGATAGTATTTGGAAAAGAACGCTTAGCTTTTAAGTAGAAACAGTGATCATAAATACATTAAAGCTTACATGACCATCTGAAAAAGCTTGCGGTTTTGTGTCTTTTTTTTGCGTGTTTTAATGGCGCAAAAATGCCAAAACATGCAAAAAGGTATATTTTGGCGCACAAAAACGCATCTCAATTTTAAGTTAGCGAAATACTTTTGTTTGTCCTAAGAGTCATCATATATTTTTTTGTTCATATTTTATTTTTTAGACCAATGTGTCCGAAAACGATTTAAATGAATAAGAAAGAGGGTAAAAGGGTAAGCATTGAAATTCTATCCCCACGGATTCTCCTTTGTGACTTTGTGAATAGGAGAATGAAAAGCTACAAGGCGTTTGGATAATTATCCATTATTGGAACTATTCTCATAGAAAGGGAAGTAAGTAGCCCTTAAGAGAAATTCTAC
>JBCDBC010000899.1:0-3142 GCA_039184535.1 Bacteroidota bacterium
AAAAATCACGATCACTATAGCCTGAGTTTTATTAAAATGTTGCTATCCTTTCTATGGTATACTTCTTAACCAGGTGTACCGGAGAAGCCATTCGATTCCGAGAATGCCTAAACCCAGTAAAAGGAAGCCATAAAACTCCTCTGTCTTTCTACTCAGCACGGTCACCTGAATCTTGGATTTCTCCAGTTCGTCTATCGTTTCGTAAATGTCTTTGAGCCCTTGGTTATTGGTGGCACGAAAGTACTGCCCACCTGTTTGCTCGGCTATTTCTTCCAGCAACTCCTCATCTATCTCCACATCTATGTTCTGGTAAGAAAGCCCGAAGTGTGTTTGCACTGGATAGGGTGCTTTTCCTCTTCTACCCACGCCAATAGTATATACTCTGATACCATACTGATTGGCGGCTTCTACTGCAGTTAGGGGATCTATGAATCCTGAGTTATTCACTCCATCTGTCAGAAGAATCACTACCCTACTCTTGGCATCACTTTCACGGAGTCTGTTCACCGCATTGGCTAATCCCATGCCTATAGCTGTTCCATCTTCTATCAGACCATTCTTAATTTCATCTAATAACTGCCCTACCACATTATGGTCTATGGTCAACGGGCATTGGGTGAAGCTTTCTCCTGCGAATACCACTAATCCTATTCGGTCATTAGGACGTTGGCTGATAAAATCTGCTGCACGTTCCTTAGCTGCTCCTAACCTATCTGGTTCAAAATCTCTAGCCAGCATACTGCCCGATACATCCATGGCAATGACAATGTCTATCCCCTCTGTGTTTACCTCTTCATTCTTATAGTTTCGTTGGGGTCTGGCTAAAGCCACGATGAGGGTAGCTAATGCCAATGCCCGTAGAATGAACAGGTTTTGCTTGAAGAGGCCTCTCACATTTTGTTGAAAAGGGAGAATGCCTTCCAGTATAGGCAGCTTTAAGGTTGGATAAATCTTATTGTACCTGAGAATATACCATAGGATCATCAGTGCCGGGATGACCAACAAGGTCAGTATCCACGGACTGGCAAATGACAAACTCTTAAGGTAATTCAGCATCTTATATCGAAAATCAATTAGTAACTTTTAACATCTGGCAGACAATTTTCCAGCCTTAAACCCAGACTGGAAATGTCCTTCTTACTTCTATCACTAGACGCAAGCATTGCGTCTCTACATGTATGTTAAACTTATCCTTCATCTTAAACTTCAACTTGCTCTGCATTTTCTATTTCTTCCAGCTTTTGCCGGGTGTCTTTCACAAAGGCTCGGGCTTCTTCCAAGGCCGACTGGTTCTCTGAAGCTAGCGGAATCATTTTCGCGAACTTAGCCAAGTCAGACATTTGAAGGAGCTTGCGGATATCCTCCTGCTGCTTTGCATCATTTAGTCTGTAAGAAAGCTGCTGCATGATCTCATCAGTAGTCGACTCCAATGCCAGTATGTGAAATCTATTCTCCAGGTATTCTCTCACAATATTGGAGAGCTGCACATAATAAGCTTTGATTTCTCCCTGCTGCCATAGCTTTTCTCCTTCCAGCTGAGACAGTCTTTTGAGGGCCAATTCATGTGGTACTATTACAGGCTCGAATTTCCTGGGTGCTACTTCCGGTTTCTTTCTCTTCTTTAAGAAATACCAAATGCCCAAGCCCACTGCCAGTAGTCCTAGAATCACCAAAAGGTAGGGAAACACTTCCTTGAAGGTTACCGGCACGCCTAAGGGATCATTGATAGGTTTGAAGGCCTGGGTGGTATCTATAGCTACCGTTCCCACCATGAGGGAGAATGCCTCTGCCAGTATGGTGTCATATTGATTACCGGCTTGATAGACCAGGGGAAGTTGGACATTGTAAGCCCCGGAATCAAAGGAGGTCAAGACAAAGGACTGCTTCTCGGAAATTCTTCCATCCGCCAGTTGGCTGCTGTCTACTGCAGATCGACTGATCACTTCAAAGGGAGGAATACTATCCAGAATAATGGGCGTATTTAGGGTAACATAGGTGTCATGTACCACTTCTACGTCTACAGAAAACTGCTCTCCAATACGTATCTGGTTGGTGTCGGCCTTTACCAGTACATCCGGCGATTGTGAAAAAACACTATTTGGACAGACAAGGAGGCCCACACAACTGATACCCCATACCAAAGCGTGAAGTAACTTCTCCATCATACCGACAAACTTTAGCAATATTAACGAATGCCGGAAACGAGCAGTAGTTAAAAATATGTTAACGTCTTTTCTCACGCATGCTGAAGAGGTTCAGCAGGGCTGTAACATAGGATTCGCGGGTGTTAATACTGATGAAATCAGCCCCACTTCTGGTAAAGGTTTGGCGGGTTTTTTCCAGGTTGTCAGCATACCATTTCTGGTAATTCTCACGTACTTTCTTAGAATCAGAATTCAGCCACATGCTCTTATTGGTCTCTGCATCCTGCACGCGGATCAATCCCATCTTGGGTAAGCTTACTTCTCTGTCATCGTAAATATGTAGTCCCACTACATCATGCCTCCTTCTGGCTATGCTGAGATCATCCTTGTAGTTGGGATCTTTCTGCATAAAGTCAGAAATGACAAATACCACGGAGCGTTTTTTGAGCATATTGGACATATGCTGTAAGCAGTCGGCTATGTTGGTTTTGGCAGGTTTAGGTTCTATAGCTACGATCTCTCGTATGATTCTCAGGATATGGTTTCGGCCCTTTTTAGGGGGCACAAATAACTCTACTTCGTCAGAAAAGAGCATTATCCCTACTTTATCGTTGTTGTTAATCGCAGAAAAAGAGATAACCGCACAGATCTCCGCTATGATATCCTGCTTCATTCTGCCGAGTTGATCTCGGTCTTTCTGTGTCCCAAAAAAGGTGGATCCACTAATATCCACTAGCAGCATGACCGTAATCTCACGCTCCTCCTCAAACACCTTCACATGTGGTTCCTGTAAGCGAGCAGTTACGTTCCAGTCTATGGTTCTCACGTCATCCCCATACTGGTAGGCACGAACTTCAGAGAAGGACATCCCTCTTCCTTTAAAAGCAGAATGGTAGCCCCCTGAGAATAGCTGATTAGACAGCCCTCGGGTCTTGATTTCTATCTTTCGAACTTTCTTGAGAATTTCCTGGGTACGATCGCTTACCATAATTCTGTAC
>JBCDBC010000900.1:0-3136 GCA_039184535.1 Bacteroidota bacterium
AAAAAGAATATATTCTCCAGTATCCCTAATTTCAGGAATAAGCTCTGTTGAATAAAATCCATCTGGCCCAGTCCAAAACAATCCGCAATACTCTTGTAAGGCTAACGTCAAATTTACAGGGTCTCTCTCACAGTTAATGGGAAGTATGCGACTTAGCCCTACTACAGGGTCATAGTCAATAGAGTCTACTACCGTTTGGGCAGAAACGCTACATCCATCCCAGCTAGTAAATTCTACAGTATATGTCCCAGCCATGCTAACATATAGCGTTTCCTGTCCTCCATCAATACCATGACTCCCTGACCATTGGTAACTCCCTTCAGTATTAGCACCTGCAGAAAGTCCTATTCCTTCTTCATCACAAGGAATAGTCAGCTGAGAAGGTAAACTTAAACTAGGGGTGATAACAGGAGTTACCTTCACCATATCCATGTTTTCACAGCCAATAGTATTGGAAAAGTACAGGACATATTCTCCAGCTTCGCTCACAGTAATCTCCTGGTCATAGGACTCAAAGTTATTTGGACCTGCCCAATAAAATGTTCCTTCCTCATTTACATTTGCTGTCAATACTGCATTAAATGTCTGACAGGAAAGCCCTATGTCCTCCCCAGCATACACATAAGGGTCATCAGCCTGATATACTTCCACCTGTTTACTACTTTGGCAATTGTCATCTGAAAGAAAAGTAACCTCATAATTCCCAGGCATAGAGGCTGTAATAGTTGGTTCTAAGGAGATAAAGTCATCGGGACCAGTCCAACTGAAACTTCCTGGTCCTGTAGCGGAGGCTGAAAGTGTGGATGAGCCTTCATCGCAGCTGATTCTTTGATCCCCAGTGATGGTAATTTCTGGGTTAGATTGCTGTATGATAGCGACAGACTTACTTATTTGGCAGCCATCCTGACTCATAAGAGTAACGGTATAGCCTCCTGCCTGACCTACTGTAATACTTGGACCAGCGGCGGTGAAGTTGTTAGGTCCTATCCATGAGTAAGTGCCATTATTATCAGAGGATGCAGTTAGGGTAACCTCACCTCCGTTACAGGGGATATCTCCGCTTTTTTCTACTGTAAGTGTAGGAGTTACTTGAGGAGTTACCACTATAGCCTTAGCTACTTCGCAACCTAACACGCTAGTAAAGGTAACTTCATAAATACCTGGAACTGAAACTTGAATGAGAGGTGTATTAGCTGAAAATCCCTCCGGTCCCGTCCAGGTATAGGTTCCCTCCTCAGAAACCACTGCAGTTAGAGTGCTTTCAGTATTGAGACACGTCAGATTAAGCTCTCCGGTGATTCCTAAGGTAGGAGGAACTTCACAGGGATCTGCCTCTTGATTGATGACGGTAAAATTTAAGATTAAAGGGGTACCTGCGGTACCATTGGCCCCACTCTCACTATAAGGAGTAATGGTGAGGGTGTAACTTCCAGGAGTAAAGAAGTAGTTTCTATAGTTTCCATTGATATCTCCGAAAAAGGCATAGGGGGCCTTAGACTCAGTCTGACTATATGTACCATCCCCTGTCATAACAAAGCGAACACTTTTTACCTCTTCTGGGCAGCTAATAACTTCTGCATTCAGGTTTAATCCACCTGGATAATCGAATATGTTGATGAAGCCGCCATCTTCTAGTCTACCTATAGCTTCATTTGTGGTACTATTAATAATGGTGAGATGGTCTATTACTGGTTCAGAACAGTCAATGCAGGGATTTACTATTACCTGATCTTCTATCCTACAGTCTTGGTCTCCTATACCTACAAAGGTATAAGTCCCTGCTTCTGTAGCATTGATTTGGAGGCTTTGAGAAATCACCTGATTGGATGGCGTAATCCATTCGTATGCATTGGCATTGGTCTGCCCATTAAGGGTAGCGATTCCTGTTCCGCAATCAAGGGTCTGATTTTGCCCTGCGTTTATAATGTAGGTGTTCTCACAATCATTTTGGGATTCCTCTCCTACCCCTAGAACTAGTATCCTTCCTACTACCATGTCCTGCCCATCAAAGAGGGAAGGATTATTATCATATTCAGATTTGTTGTTTAAAATAGCTCTTTTGTCTGGTCTGTCAGGATGTACTTTGAATGACACTGTATGCTCACCAGCTACAAGTTCATCTAGCAGGAAATAATTGTCTCTCCAGAAATGACTGGATCCATCAAATCGCTCTATCTTAAATGCTGCCCCCTGGTCAATTTGGGCAAGTATATCTCCCCGCTTAGGTCCTTTTGGGTCCCACATACCTACCATTCTCCCTTCAAAGGTGAAGCTGATTTCATCTGAACTTTCTTCTCCTAACAGAAGGCGGCCCAACTGTGTATAGAATTTCAATTCTGACCCAAAATAGGTAGGATGAGTAACTTCACTGATTTCGGTAATCCCGCTAGTGGAGAGTTCAGAAATATTCAGCATTCTGGCGTACTCCCAATTGTCTGGCAAATGTGGATTCCCTGGGATATGATCTACTGGAGTATTATTCCCTTGCATAAGGAGAAAGCTCCTGGCAATGGCATCTCTGTACAAGCCGTGCCCTGCTGCAGTAGGATGAACCCCATCTCTTGAAAATACAAGATCGCCATTGGTATCGTATCCATTCCCGTTTACTCCACTTGATTTCTCAAATATAAGCTCTCCCCTTTCTTCCATTTTTGCCACCTCTAAACCGAGATGAATAGAAGCTACATTATAATGGGCGGCTACCTCATCATGAGCTGCTGCCGATATGGGATAGGTATCATTTTGTAGATCAGTGAGAAACTCGTCTCTAATGGAATAAATGAAACATATTTCTGTAGTGGGATCCTGCTTCCAAATTTGCCTTACCATGCCTTCCATGGCCTTCTTGATAGTAGCGGTATTGGATGGACTACCATCGTTTACAGCAAACTCTATGAACACAAGGTCTGGATTAAAGTCCAATACACCCTCCTGGATTCGGAAAACCCCTAAAGGAGAACCCGTTCCTCCAATTCCTGCATTAATGCCATTTATATTGGGGTTATTGTATTCATCTTTTAGCCAATCCGTAACCAGAATCCTATATCCCTCAGCCCGTGTAATGCTTCCGCCTATGTATCCAATGGTGATAGTTTCTCCCGTTTGGATCTTATGGAAAAAGTTAGGTAAACCTCCC
>JBCDBC010000901.1:0-3132 GCA_039184535.1 Bacteroidota bacterium
CATGAAAGGATATAGATTTAGTCAGTATGTCCCCATGCCAGAAGATGGGGATCCATTTGAGAGGCTGTTAAAAGTTTTTCTGGATCTCTTAAACTATACCTCCGGAGATGCTGCCGAGGCGCTGAACTGGATGAACCAGCTTGACCGCCAGTATAATCTCACCAATGAGGAGTATGGAATGGGAGACTTCATTGAAGACCTGAAGCGTAATGGTTACCTTAAAGAAGAGGGAGATGATGGTGGTACTTTTGAGATTACGGCTAAAACAGAGCAGACCATTCGTCAGCGTGCCTTGGAGGAGATCTTTGGAAAGCTGAAGCGTTCTGGGAGAGGAAACCATAGAACCCCACATGCTGGTCTGGGAGATGAAGCTACCAGTGAGCTTAAGCACTTTGAGTTTGGAGACTCCGTGGAGAATATAGCCTTTACAGAGTCTTTCAGAAATGCTCAGGTGAACCATGGCATAGATGAGTTTCGGTTACTGGAGAGTGATCTGGCAGTGAAAGAGAAAGAACATAAGAGTAGTTGTGCCACGGTGTTAATGATAGATATTTCTCACTCCATGATCCTGTATGGAGAAGACAGAATCACGCCAGCTAAAAAAGTAGCCATGGCCCTGTCTGAACTCATCATGCGTAAGTATCCTAAGGATACGCTCGACATCATAGTGTTTGGGAATGATGCCTGGCAGATTTCTGTGAAAGATCTTCCATACCTGAAAGTAGGTCCTTACCATACTAATACTGTTGCAGGTCTGGAGCTGGCTATGGACATTCTCAGGAGAAGAAAAACCAGCAACAAGCAGATCTTCATGATCACAGATGGAAAGCCTACCTGTATCAAGGAAGGTATTCGCTACTATAAAAACAGCTTTGGGCTGGACAGAAAGATCCTGAACAAGACCCTAAACCTGGCTGCCCAATGCAGAAGGCTGAAAATTCCCATCACTACCTTTATGATTGCGAAGGATAGCTGGCTGGTAGAGTTTGTTCAGGAGTTCACTAAAGTGAATAACGGAAGGGCTTTCTACACCAGCTTAAAAGGATTGGGCGAGTATATTTTTGAGGATTACATCAGAAATAGACGCAAACGAACCCGTTAAAAATTTAATTTGTAATATGCAGGCCTTCCACGAAAGTGGAAGGTTTTTTTATGATGACCCCTCATGATAGCTGAAGAATATATCTCCATAAAAGAGACTGAAATAGAATCTCTCGCAGAAAAAGAACTTGAAAGTCTGCTGGATAGATTTCATGATGAGCAATCCTTTCTCTTTTCTTTCCTGGTCATCATGGGAGAAGAAAATCTACGGGAGGAGGAAGCTGAGTTATTGCTGGATGAGGGGCTCTTTATCTGGTACCTGCTTCAGGCTGAATACGAGCTGGATGAAGTTTCTCCTGATGAGCTGGAGAGCCTGAGAGAAGAGAACATAGAAGTGCTGGAAAAAATGGAGGGAGAAGATCATGAAGAGAATAAGCTGGACTTCTCTGAGCTTTTAGGAAGCTATGGTGAGCCTGAACTATTGAAGTATCTTATAGAAGCGGTCTTTGAACGTGAGCAGGAAGTAGTCAAGAAATCCGCCACACGTGTATCTCTTTTCCTTTACCTAAAGGTCATTTTGGATGCCCTTTTGCAGAGCGTAAAAAGGAGCTAGGTGAGCATCCCTTGAGCATTTAGCCAATCAAATATTTTATGATCCACAAAGGAGGTTAATTCTTTCTCTTCATAACTAAGCCACCGCATCTCTTCTATTTCTGAAGCGGGAGCCAAATCCCCCTTATACTCTCCGAAGTAGCAACTCATCTTAACGTCTACAGCTTCTTTCTTCCCGTGTGCCTGGGCAGAGAAGGTACCCATATACCTGATGCTCATAGGGACAATATCCACGCTCAGTTCCTCCTGCACTTCTCGCATCAAAGCTTCAGCGTCATTTTCCCCGGGATCTCTTTTCCCGCCGGGAATATAGTATACATCTTTCCCTTTAGACCTGGTGGTGAGAATTTTATTCTCCTTAATCTCAATCCAGGCCAGCTTATCAATGATTTTGGAACTCATAGACTTATTCCCAGTAGTTAAGGTCTTTGTTTTTCCGCTTCTTGGATTTCTCCACTACGTACTGAAGTAGCCTCATAGCGGCAAGTGGGTTCAAACCCGCAGTGGGGAGGAGGTTTTTATTCTGGTAGTAGTCATAGTACATCTGCCTTCCCACCATCAGACGCTCATCTCCGTCTACGGGTAGTGTCTTAATGATAGCATCCATCACGGAGGGATCCAGATTAGCCCTCGCAAATGATTCAGGCGTATTCTCCAGAATATCCATATTCACTACAGCCGTCTTAATCTCCTCAGGCGTATTGTAAGGGAAGATGACTACTGGATTTAAGGTGAGGGTATCCTCACGCATATAGTTCACTGCATAGATGTACTGAGAAGAAACGGAGTAGGTTCTGATATAATCCCTAATCACAAAGGAGGCTGGATGGAAACCTACGTGGTTAAAATAGAGGGTGTCATTTACGGTAACGGGAATACTGTAAAACCCTTCCGAATTACTCACCACCCCTCTACGGGTATTATTCACACGTACGGTTACATAGGGAATAGCAGACTCTGATGTCTCGCTGATGATCATTCCGGAAAGCTGATAAATTTGTTGTGGCCCCGGTCCTGGCCCTGGAGTGATCTGCCCCTCAGCCAGAAAGGGAAGAAAAATCAGAACCAGAATAGAGAATTTGCGGACATTCATAGAGTAAAGATAAAAGAATATCGTTTACCCAACTACGAATAATTTAATTGGGTTGTTGGTTCGTCGGTTTCGTTTTAACAAAAATTTAGCTTATTGCTGCTATGGAGCTTCAAACCAAGGTCCGAATATCCCCCCGAAAAGGTCTGCTAACTTATGAAAGCCCTATCCTATGTCTAGGTTCTTGTTTTGCAGAAATGATAGGGAATAAGTTAACAGAAGCTAAATTCACTACCCTTCAAAATCCTTTGGGTATTCTCTATAACCCCCTTTCTCTGGCGAATGTTATGAACATGATGCTGGACACTTCCCAACAACCTACATGGAGCTATGCCCCACATTTAGAGAGATGGCATAGTTTTGAGCTTCACAGCCTCATGAGCCATGAG
>JBCDBC010000902.1:0-3122 GCA_039184535.1 Bacteroidota bacterium
AGGAGAGAATCCTGTAGAAAGGCATCCACCTTAGCATCTGTTTGGGTTTTTACCTCAAAGAAGGCTGTGGTTTCCTCCCATGAAAGATAGATACGAGCATCATTCGGAATGACGTCAATGTCTATGGTCAATGTCTCATAGAAACGGCTACTTTTCTGAGCCGGGATTTCTGTTCTCAGTAGATCCTTAGATGCATCGTACCCATAGGTGCCATACATCTTGGCTTCCGTGTTTAGTATCAGGGTCCACTTATCTTCAGCAGGAATGGTTAGGAGGGCATAGCTCCCGGCCGGTACAGACACACCGCCTATTTCCACCTCATGTGAGAAGGTGATCCTTGTGGCATAACTGGCACCCGTCCGCCATAGCTTCCCATAGGGGACTAACTCACCAAAGATTTTCCGTCCTCTGACTGAAGGGCGTTCATAACTAATGGAAATGGTATCAAAGCCCACCAACTGCTCCACTTGTCCGGGGAAGCTAAGCTTAGGGAACTTATTTTGAGAGTGGGCTGATACAAATATGTAGAAGAAAAGAAAATAGGAGAGGTATTTCATAGGTACACTGTATTTCCTTGGAAATACGAATGCTCATCCTATCTGTTACCTCTCCCTCCCTATTACAAAACTTTCTCTGCTGATAGCGTTTTGATACCAGTAAATGTCAGGCTCTTCCAGTGGGCTGGGAGTTTCTGCTCTTCCTGAACGATTCCCTGGTCAGTAATCTCAAGGCCTCCAAAGCCGAAGAGGATTACTTGCAAAGTTCCTCCTGCTCCTGTGATAAAGAATGGACTTACCCCTCTTCCACCCGCACATTCTGCCAATACATGGAATGGCGGCACTGCATTAGGTCTGTAGCTTTCCAGGAAGTACTTATAGGCCGTTTCGGTATCTCCCAAGCGCGCATAAAGTGTCGCTATGGTAGATAGTCCCATAGCTGGCCCATCAGGAGACATACGTGGCGCATAAAACGCCAGATCCTGCTTCATGCGATCTTCCTCCCGAATTACCTCAAGCGGGTAGGATAGCAGGTTTGCATCAGACTGCTTGATGATGGCGCCATCATAGGTTTCATTCTCACAGGTAGTACCGTCCTCAAATTGGAGCAGCGGAATGTTCCCTGCTACGTGCATCCAGTCAGGGTCTACCCTCAGGTCAAGTAATTCTGCTGCCTGGGTAGCATACTTAAGTACCGTGATGGCCATCCCGTTTGTGAAAGCGTTATTATCTATATTCTCCTCAAACTCATTAGCCCCTATGACGTTTCTGATGTCGTATTGACCGGGGCCATTGCGCTCGACCCTGTCAGCCCAGAATTCTGCAGCTGCCTTCAGGACCGGCCATCCTTTTTCTCTTAGCCACTCCTGATCCTGAGTAACCTGATAATATTTCCAGAATGCCCAAGCCACACATCCGGTAATGTGCTGTTGGAAGGGTCCGGTCAAGGCCCATACTGGCGTTTGCTCTGTTCCATCATCTGCACTCTCCCAGGGGAACATAGCTCCTTTATAGCCATGGCTCATGGCGTTCTTTCTGGCTGCTTCCAGTCTGTCAAATCGATAGTCCAACAAGCTCTTAGCTAAGCCAGGTTTCAGTGCCAGTAGTGGGGGGTACATCCACATTTCCGTATCCCAGAACACATGTCCATTATAGCCTAGTCCTGATAAGCCCACCGGAGACAGGCTCAGGGCTGAACCTTCTCTCACGAATGAATACAAGTGGTACATCAGGAAGCGCATTTCTTTCTGCACTTCAGGGTCTCCTTCTATTTGAATATCACTTTGCCATAGCTTGTCCCACTCCTCTAAGTGGCGTTTGTAGAGTCTTTCTCTTCCTTCCAACTTGGCAAAGAGGGTGAGCCTCTCAGCTTCATTCTGAGGATCAGAAAAGTGAACGGAGGTACAGATAGATCCCACCATGCTGAAGTTGTAGGATTCTCCAGCTTTTAGTGAAATGGTAAACTTCACCAGATGTCTATTAAAGTCCCAGTCCTCATGAATCAGTCTGGGTTCTTCCTTACCTTCTTCAAATATGTAGCTGTTAGAAGCTGCCAGGGTAAGTTTTCCAGAAGGGCTGTTAGCTACCGAAGAAAGTAAAGGAATTCTTACATGAGGCCTATCAATCTCACTGTAGTAATTTCTGACATCCTGCAGGTGATTAGGCGCATACAGATCATTGAAGAAGGTAAGTTCTACGTCTTCCTTAGCTTCTACCGTAACATCCACCATGGCAGTAAAAGGTAGATGGCGAAGAGACAGCATCTCATGCTTTACCTTTACCTTATTAAATGCCTCAAAATCAGTCTGCAAGATAGCGCGTCGCATATCCAGGTTTTGACTGAAACCACTGATATCCTGCGGTTCAGGCCTCCTATCATCTACACTGATTTCCAGATTCAAGTGGCTGAATCCCTGGAGAATATTGCTAACCCTACCTCGCTGGTATCTGTCATATACTCCGTTTAATATGACTTCCTTTACTTGCATAGGCTTCTCAGAACTTACCAGCCCTATCATCCCATTTGCCACCGTCACCCCGAAGTAGTGATTAGGGTTTATCTGATTAGCAAGAACATTCCACAAAGGTGAAGTCGACATAAAAATTACTACTGATTAAATGTGATACTTTATAAATCTCTCGAGAATATGAGCAACGAAACTGATGATCATACTAAATCGTCCGAAAAAATTAATTCCTTGGAGTAGAACGGACCCTGAGGTTCTAGAAGGGTCATTTTGCTCCATTTAGACTTATCGTTTCGAGAGCCTCAACGACCTGATACGGGACGATTTTTTTTGATCATCTACTTGTCTTCTTTGCTAGGCTATTCTCAAACCTGACTCCTTATCAAAAAATCTTAGTCTATCCTTTACTATAGCAGCTGAAATTTGCTGACCGTTCTGGTATATCAGACCATTGGTAGATCGCATACAGAAGTTTTCTTCTCCCAGGTGGAAATACACAAAGGTTTCTGCCCCAATAGGCTCTGTGATATCTACCGTGATAGGGAATGCCTCCGTCAATTTCTTTTCCTTTTCTACATCAGCATCCAGGATGACTTCCGGTCTAAAGCCCATCACTACTTCCCCACTCTTTCCACTTAGCTTGGCTGCTATCTCCTCA
>JBCDBC010000903.1:0-3122 GCA_039184535.1 Bacteroidota bacterium
GTGTAATATTTTCCACTTTCTTCAAGCTGAATATTCATGAGAATCCAATTACATTTACCTGAGATTAAGGTAAAATCCCTGATTTAGGTATTCATGAAACTAAGATTTGTCTACTTACTTACTATCCTAGGCTTACTTTCCTCAAGCTCTCTGAAAGCTCAGGATCCTCAATACTCTCAGTTCTATTCAAATCTGGTGATGCTAAACCCCGCATTTACCGGATCAGGAATTGGGCCCAGAATAGCTATGAACTACAGAGCTCAGTGGGTGAAGATCCCTGGATACTACAGACAGTTTGCTGCAGCCTATGACCAGCCCATTTCTTTTTTGGGTACCACACAGGGATTAGGAGTACTTGTCAGCAATGATGTAGCGGGAGAAGGAAACCTGAGCAAACTGAACATCACTGTTAACTATGCCTACCAAGTAGACCTAAATGATGATCATACGTTACGTTTCGGTCTTTCAGGTGGTATTATCCAGGCTGGGCTTGACTATAGCAAGCTGAGATTTCCAGATCAGATAGATCCAAGATTAGGGTTTGTATTCCCTACTAATGAGCCAGGTCCTGCCGGAGGATTATCTCTAAATGTCATTCGTCCGGATGTAAACGCAGGGGTAGCTTACTATAACAAGTATGCATGGTTAGGCCTTTCTGTTCACCACATCACTGAGCCTGTGGAGCAGTTTTACACTGGACAGAGCCTGAACCCTAACATCAACGCAAAATTACCAAGAAAGATCACCATTACAGGTGGTTTGAATATACCCATCTCCGAGGGAAGAAGAGGAAGCAGAGAAGTGAGCATTACACCAGCATTCCTGGTGAAAATGCAGGGAGAATTCACTCAGGTAGATGGAGGACTTTACGTAAATGCTGAACCTATGGTATTTGGATTCCGGTACAGACACCAGGATGCTTTGATAGGGCTGATAGGCGTGAAGACCGGTCCGTTTAGTTTCGGATACTCTTATGATTACACCATTTCTGACTTATCCCAGGCTATTTCGGGAGGGTCACATGAGGTGGCAGTTGTAATGGAATTTGAGACATATAAAAGAAAAAGAAGATCCAAGCACAGAAAGATGCCTTGTCCTCGTTTCTAGGAGAATTAGGCACGATCTATGCAAATGCATAACATAGCGTACAATAAATAGATTTTATTGCTACTTTTGTACAAAGTGGCTACTTATTGAAACAAATCTACCCGTACGTTTTTTTACTAATTGAAATCAACAATCTCTAAGTATTATCTCTTAGGCGGCAAATTGTAATTTTGAGAATTATGAAAACCAGAAGCCTCTTTTTCATTACCCTCCTGGCTGGCTGCGTGCTCGTAAGTTGTAACAACAAGAAGAAAATCAACCGAGTCGGGAAGAGGAGTGGCAAAACCGGAATCAAATATTCCGAAGAAACCTTCAAGCCCAAAAGCTTTAAAGAACAAAGTCCTGGACCAGGTCTGGTCATCGTACCAGGTGGAACCTTCATGATGGGAGGTGGTGAAAAGGACATCGAATACTCTGCAGACAATCGTACTCGTCAGGTGACAGTACAGTCTTTCTACATTGATGAAGTAGAGATCTCTAACGTAGACTGGAAAGAATTCCTGGCGGCTCAGGAAGGTGGACAGTCTCGTCAGCAGGAATTATATCCTGATACAGCCGTATGGTTGAGAGACCTCGCATTCAACGACCCATACGCTGAGTCATACTTCAGCCATCCTTCATTTAATATGTATCCAGTAGTAGGTGTTAACTGGCACCAGGCTAACGAGTACTGTAAGTGGAGAACTGAAGCGGTAAACGAAGCCATCCTTGAGAAAGATGAAGAAGCAGTTCTTTATCCTTCTTATCGTCTTCCTACTGAAGCAGAATGGGAGTATGCTGCCAGAGGGCTTCAGGAAAGTGAAGTATATGCCTGGGAAGGGAAATCTCTAAGAAACAGAAAAGGTCAGTTCAGAGCTAACTTCAAGCGTGGACGTGGTGATTACGCCGGATGGAGAGGTGGCGACAGACGCCATATGACAGACGGATATATGATCACAGCGCCTGTGAAGGAGTTTATGCCTAACGACTTTGGACTATATAACATGTCAGGTAACGTAGCAGAATGGACACAGGATAACTACCGTGTACTTTCTTACGAAGACGTTGAAGACTTCAACCCCTACCGTCGTAAGGGTAAAACTGAAATCAGACCTGACCAGTGGTTAGATGATATCACATATGATCCTAAAGAGTCTCTTCTCTTTAACCCGGATCCATTTGCCCCACAGGGTAATGACGGATTTGATAACGTGAAAGTGGTTAGGGGAGGTTCATGGCAAGACATCGCTTACTACCTATCTCCAGGTGTAAGAAGATTCTTCGATGCTGACTCTTCCAGCGCAACTATCGGTTTCCGTTGTGCAATGATCAAAACTGGTAGTCCTGACTAATCAGGATTAAGATAATACAGAGATAGTGTAAGGGTTGTCATTACGACAACCCTTACTTTTTTTATGAGGGATTTAATTAGATGAGGCTCCGATGGAGCCTAGAAGCATTATCCTTTTCTATTATTAGCTTCTATTTACATGTCATTGGTAAGATACCTAAAGGGGGGTAACGCTTTCAAGTACTTCGTCGCCTACAGCAGCCTTTCATATCAGCCCTGTGCCTTTCATTCTCTCCCAGTGACTTGTTCATTTTTCTTGACAAGAACGAACCAACAGTCAAGCATGAAATAACCAAGGCCTTCCCACAAGCCCTCCTCCCCGCTTTCGTGCACCCCAACTCGCTTTTTTGCGGGAGGCTTTAGCTCTAGCCATCACGGTTGGCGGGACAGCTCTTTGCTCGGTTCTCGGCTGTAGCGGTAGGGAAGGTGATTTGCGTAACCGCGATTTTTGAGGATGATTTCTAATGCTGGGAGACACTGACGAACGGCTGGAATTGGCACCAGGAGCAATAACTCTCGCTGGATTGCGCTCAATAGTAGCGGTAGATGTCGACCAATTTTTCTGCGCTTTAGTTGCCCCGACTAATTCTCTAGAACCCGAGGAGATCTCACTCTTCGCCGTAAATTTAACTAATCCCGACTTTTCCGTCGCAAATATACTGCGCCACAAAGACATGATACCAAC
>JBCDBC010000904.1:0-3112 GCA_039184535.1 Bacteroidota bacterium
AATCGATTTCAGGCAAACATATAGTTGTAGCGCCGCGATGCATCGCGGCGCTACAACTATATGTTTGCCTGAAATCGATTGAATCGACTTCACATGCTTGAAACGCCTACCATTAATTCAATTGCTGTATTACCGGATCATCTGAAGGTCATTTCTGGTCGAAGCATTCGACCTCAGGCGAAGCAAAAGGGGTAAACTATTCAGTATACCGAACCTAATGTAGAGGCGGAAAATCTTTCGCCTGCCATTCCCAAAATGCTATATATGATAAATCAGGGCACGAGCCAGGTTTGGCTACTACAGAGCCGGAAACGGTTTTATGTATTCCATATAGAGCCGCGATGCATCGCTGCTATACAAAAACTAAGTCGAAATATTTTTCGCCACTACTTTGAATAGGTAGGTCTCAGCCTAAGCGTGCCATAATGTTAGCTATTACGGTTTCCCGATCAGTGGTGGCTTTATGGATGAACTCAGGGGTGAGGGCTAAGCCTTCATGATGCTTCGCTGACCAAAGCATCATTTCTATCAGAACGGGGACCAAGTCCTTCCCCTTTTGGGTGAGGGAATATTCTTTCTGGGTTTTAAGCTGCTCAAATACTTTGGATTCTATCACGCCCACACTTTCTAGTCGCTTTAGCCTATCTGATAGAATGTTGCTGGCAATTTTCTCCTTGGACTTCAGGAAGTCCTTGAAAAACCTTTTGTCCTCAAAGATAAGGTCCCTAATCACCAGGAATGTCCACTTGTCCCCAAAGAAATCCAGGGCATAACTCACAGGACAATCCGAACGCATATTAATTTTTTTCATTTACTCACTTGCATTTTGCAATTGAGTTTATAAATTGTACTCGGTTGCATTTTGCAAGTTAGTATTATTTATTAAAATCGATCCAATTAGCTTCTCAATTACATAAAACAACAGAGCTATGAGTACACTCACTATTCCATCCCACACATTGACAAGAAGTAACTGGTCTGAGCAGGAGGCTAGTAATGTGGCCCTGATCACGGACTTTGTCCAGAACCTGATGAATGATCATAATTTGACCTACGTCAGGGAAAAGTTCAGCAATAGTGATTATGTGCAGCACAACAGAAGCATACCTGATGGAATGGAAGGACTGATAAAATACATGGAAGGCTTTACCAAGAAGTTTCCGGAATTCTCATATGATGTGAAACACATATACGCTGATGGAGAGTTTGTGGTCTTTCATTCTCACGCTACCATCAAAAAGGCGCACCGTGGAAATCCGGATAAAGGACTTAACATCATGGATAGCTGGAGAATTGTAGACGGCAAAATTGTAGAGCATTGGGATGCCCTTCAGGCCATAGATGGTTCTATGAGATTGTTTGCCCTACTTTCTGGTGGAAAGAAGGTAAATGATAATGGACTGTTTTAACTGTCGTAGGATTTGAATGTAGAGACGAGATGCATCACGTCTCTAAACGGTTCCTCCTAAAATCCACCGTCCCAGAATAGAATATCCCTCAGCTCCGTAGGAGCGAAACATTTGTAGATATACAGATGTAATAATCAAGCCTCGTAAAGGCGGAACCTTGATGCCGCCTGTACCGGGCTTCCAGGCGGTGGCACATTTTTTCTACGGAGGTACCAGTCCTATGGGCTTATTTTATGATTGAGTTGGGACAAAGCATACTTGTCATCAGGATAATCGCATAGGCGAAATATTTTTCTCCACTACATGATCAAATGGATTGCTACGGGTTTAACCCCAAAACTATTCAGTTGATCATTTCTTATTCACCTCATTCATGGCTTTATCTATACCGATGGTGGCGAAGGCATACACCCCTTTTACGGCACGGTCTATTACTTCCTCCATGCCGGCCATTTCATTTTCTGTAAAGGGAGAAAGGACGTAATCTACTTGGCGGCCTTTGGAGAAGTTATCATCTATGCCTATGCGGAGGCGAGGGTATTCTCTGGTATTAAGCTTTTCCTCTATATCCTTGAGGCCGTTATGTCCTCCGGCAGATCCTTTAGGTCTGAGCTTGAGTCTGCCAAAAGGGAGTGCCAGGTCATCTGTGATAATGAGAACCTTGTCTGGGGTGAGTTTTTCTTCCTTCATTTGATGCCGGACGGCCTTTCCACTGAGGTTCATATAGGTGGTGGGCATGATGAGTACCAGTTGACGACCTTTATGCTTGACCGTAGCTTTATAGGCATGTCTCACCAGTTCCACCTTGGTCTCTTTCTCCGCCAATATCTTCTCTATCACCATAAAGCCTATGTTATGGCGAGTATCTCTGTAATGCTCTCCAATATTTCCTAATCCGACGATGAGGTATTTCATAATACAAAAAAGGCCAACTACGAGAGTTGGCCATATAGAAATAATTTGATAATTCGATTATTCAACTTCTTCCTCAGCACCAGCATCCTCATCACCACCCCCTGCTTTAGAAGTAGCAGAACGAAGTGAACGTGGAATTTCAACACTGGCTACGGCAGCAGAAGGAGAGGTCATGATCTGGAAGTCTCCAGCCTCTATAGAACTTACCTTTACTGTATCCCCTAGTTCCAGTTGGGAAACGTCAAGCGTAATTCTTTCAGGAAGCTTGGAAGCGAACCCTTTTACCTTGATCTTTCTTTGTTTGATCAGAAGCTTACCCCCTGTGATTACCCCTTTAGGAGTTCCTGTAAGTTCTAATGGCAGTGTAAGTACTACAGGCTTATCATCAGAAACCTGTAAGAACTCTATGTGCTCTATCTTTTCAGTAACAGGGTGGAAGTCAATGCCACGAATAACAGTATTCGTTACTTTTCCATCCATGTTTAACTTCACTATGTACGTTTCAGCAGTGTATACCGCAGGGCGAACCTCCTTGGCATCTACTGTGATGTGGTCTACCTCACTGTTGCGATAAATTACAGCGGGAACTTTTCCTTCTCTTCTCAGAGTCTTCGTATGTCTTTTTCCTATATCAGTACGAGGAAAAACGTTTAAATCAGTAGTTTTCATCGTGTTTATTTATCAAACAAACAATGAGCTTATAGACTCGTAATTATGAATTTTTCTGAATGCCTTCGCAAAAATAGGTGCTATGCTAATGACCTTAAGGTTATCCAGTTCTTTTTGTA